>JBJDZF010000420.1:0-8589 GCA_051867855.1 Eubacteriales bacterium | reverse complement strand
CGAGAAAAGGTTTCCCCCGCACCCCTTTCAAAAGCTTTCAAACCTGTTATAATTTGTCCAAGTCCGAAGTTCTTGAAAGAGGGGTTCGGGGAGGAAAGCTTCTTTTAAGAAGTTTCCTCCCCGCAGAAAAATTAAATCTGTTTTCCTTTAGCCGGGATGAAGCCCCAGAGCACCACTGCGACGAAGCGCAGGAGGTTTGCCGCCAGAGCGAAGTATACAAATCCGGTAAGTCCGAAGGCATAGGTCCCGACGATAATGAGAGCAAAGAATTCGACGAGATACGCAAGGTTGATGAAAAACTGTTTTTTCTCTCCACGGTATTTCAGCAGTATAACGAGCAGCACCCCGGATATGAAATAAAAGATCTGTCCGATTATAGCGGGTGCCACATAAGTCCTTGCCGCATCGTAAAGGGATGGATAAAGCAACTTCAGAACAAACGGAGACAGCAGCGTACAGCACAGGAAAGCGAGTGCCCCGAGCGCGCTTACGGCGCACACGGCTATTGCCCAGAATTTCTTTGTGAGTGCAACATTGCTCTTCACAAGATAGCTGATGATCAGTGAGTTGATCGGAACCGTCAGCATGGCAATAACCTTGCCGAGCAGGGATGCGGTATAAAAGACCGAAACCACTGACCCGCCGCAGAAAAAGAGTAAAATTATCCTGTCGGCGTTGAGCGTAAGATTCTCAATAAAGTTCGATAGAAGCAGAAAGCCCATGCTCTTGCATACGGCACCGGTATTTTTGTCGGTCCGCGCAAAAGCCTTTTTGTAAATTGTCCCGCGCCACGCCACAAAAAGGATACCGAAGCACTCGCCGACGATGAGCGCCGTCATCCATCGGTCAGTCAGCAAGTAAACCGCGATCCCCACCACGTATCCGACGGCGATCGCGATATAGAACATCATGTATCCGAAGAAGTTTGCACTCATCTTGAAGCTGACATCAGAATAATATCTGAACGCCGTAAGTACCATCAGCGCAAAGAAGAGCGCCGAATTTACGGCATTTGCCTTTCCGAGGTGGGCGAGATAAAATATACCTATTATGCCGCACAGCGCGCCACCGATGAGAAGAATATAATTATAGTCGGAGTTTTTGGGCTTCAGCGTATTTTCCGTAATCATCCTCGAATAATTCGCCGATGTTCCGACTGACCCCGCAAATATGGCTATAAGTGAGATAAGGGACAGTGCTACTCCGTATTCCTCCGAACCGAGCCTGCGTTCCATAAACGGATAGAGCACGAACTGAATCACGGCGTTGAGCGCAACAACCGCACCGACACCCATGCACAGATCCTTTATTCTGCGTTTGCTCTCCCCGGACATTGTATCGTTTGACATCAATCAGCTCCTCTTTGGCTCATATATGAAGGGAGATTCTGTCTTCCGGTTTCGGAGTAGTCATGTAATCTCCGTAATATGTAGTAAGTATTGTATCCCACCCCTGCGGGCAGTTGAACTCCGTACCGTGCATCGTCAGTTTTACCGATGAGTCGAATGCCTCTCTCACAAACCGATTTTTCAGCTCCTTGACAAGCCCGTTTGTTATGCAATAATATTTTTTGCCGCTGTTTCTGTACTTTATGCTTATGCGCTTTTGCTTTTCAAAAAGCTTCGGTAAAGGAGTGAGCCTGCCAAAAAATCCGAGAAACGCCACCTGGAGTGATTCAAGGAATCCGTGCTTGTTTCTGTTCCTGTCGAACCGATGCGCCATTGCCATTCCGTATACCATTTTTTGCTTCAGCACCATCTTTTTGAACGCCGTATTTTCATCAGGTGCCTCGTCTATAATAAATATGTCAACCGCGATACGGTTCTGGTAGTTGTTTTGTGCCCTGTCCTCTTCGGTCTCCTCACGCAGCGGCTCGTCCAGATTCAGAACTCTGGGCACAAAATCAAAGAAATAACCGCCGTATTCTTCGGGTGTTACGAATTTATACGGTGCGGGCAGCTCGTGTGCCACCGCGCAGAATTTTTCGTATTCCCCCCGCTTCATTGTTATATCCGCGTCATCGTCCCACGGAATGAAGTCCTTATGTCTCACCGCACCGAGAAGTGTACCCGCATCCAGAAAGTATACGATTCCGTGGCGGTCGCACAGCTCGGCGACGTTTTTAAGTATTCCGAAAAGTGTCTCGTGAATTTTGTCAAGCTTCTGTTGTATATCGTGTGTTTGATTCTTTTCAGGTGCCTCCATATGTAAAGCCCTCCGATTTTCTGATTAAAATTAAAGTGATATACGTCTGCGAGGATGTTTGTCCGCAACCGTAACACAGACGTTTTTATTATAACACCGCAAAGACGGTTTGTAAATACATTTTTATTCAATACATATTTTGCATGTACAGGATAAACTTTTGTTGATTTATCCGCAAGTTTATGCTATAATACTTTTGTTATTATGCCGCAGCATACAGAGCGGACGTATGCTTCGCCCTGCTCGCCGTGAATACGGCACGGATACTACATTTACTGAGGATTAAAAATGTTTAAAGACAAATTGAACCGCACGGGTAAAAAAATAATGTCGGCGTTGAAAAGTTTTATAAATCGTAAGGATCCGGCAGAATTCTTCATTGCCGTACTTCTGTTGAGCGCCGTCGTTTTTTTTGTGGTTTATCTGTGTATCGGAAACGGCTCGTTTTCGGATCTGTTCTTTTTGAGATTTCAAGACCTGTTTATGGATTATTTCAACTCCGTACGCGACGCCTCACAGGGGGCGGGTGTTTATACCGAGCGACATGTCATTTATCCTCCGCTCGCAAATCTCCTGTTTCTCATATGCGCCCGTTTCGGGGCATCCGGATTTAATTATTCCGAATGGGAGTCAAGAAAATCGTGGATCAATTATCCCTCGTCAATTTTTCTGTTCTTTTTGATAGCTGTTGCCTGCTGTATACTGATATTCGCCGTTTTCTCGTCCGCTCTCAAGAGAAGGCGCGCCGTATCAATGCTCTTCGCCTTTTTTGCCGTTTTCAACGTCCCCGTGCTCTATATGCTCGAGCGCGGAAATATACTTGTGCTCTGCTATATCACGCTTGCAGTATTTGCTTTTACCTACAACAGTGAACGTAAGGTCGTGCGTGAGCTGGGACTTATATGTCTCGCCTTTGCGACCGCGATAAAAATTTATCCCGGAATGTTCATGTGGATACTGCTTGCCGACAAGAGATTCCGTGAATTTGCACGGTGCATGGTATACACGCTTGTGATGACTATCATACCGTCCTTCTTCTTCGGAGGTCCGAAGTGCCTTATCGACATTATTCGTAACGTTACCTCATTTTCATCTTCATCCGCAAGCGCCGTTTCGGTGATTTCGCGTTACCTGCATATACCCTCATCGGCACTTACCCTTGCCGCTTATCTGTGGTTCCTTGTTTGCGGACTCTGTTTTGCGGCGGCTCCGTTCATAAAGACCGAAAGATGGAAGGTGTATATCGGAGGATTTGTAACGATACTCGCGTGTCCGCCCTTGACCGCGCTTTACGGGTGGTCGTTTATGCTGATACCGATGACCATTGCTTTTAACAAAAACAGTCTGTCCCGCAAAGATTGGGTATATATGGCACTCATGTGCGTTCCGTTCGTCTTTACTCTTTTCAGGTTCAACTACTATCTTTCGATAAATTCGCTTATGATATACGTATTCACCGGAATTGTATCGATCTTCTTTGTATTGGATACGGTAAAATCCGGGATAAGCTTCATCAAAACGGCAAAACAAGAAAAGGCCGCCAGACCGTGACATACGCAGGTACATCGGCAAGTATCCCGGATCGTCAACTCTCCGACGGAATACTCGTCGATCTTGATGTTGTTTTTAGCATATTAAAGAACGACTTTTCATGTAAGTTACACTAAATAATTTCTTCGCGTATTGACACAATACCATAAAATATGGTATAATAAACACAGAAATTCTTGCTGACGCAAGCCTTTGGGCTTTGCCCCTCCGCGCTCTGCGCGGCTGTGTTATTGATGGCTTCGCCAAAATGTCCCTGCAAGCAAACATTTTGGCTTCATGATATAATAAACGACAAGCAACATTGGTTAATTTCAGTGGTTTTTTAAGCAAAGGAGATTTTAATGCAGACAGAGATATCCGTCGGTATGTTGTGGAAAGCATTTAAAGATAATTGGTGGAAAATAGTACTCATCGTGCTTGCAGTGACGGTTTTGGTCGCGGCATATACGAATTTCTTTGTTGCGAAGAAGTATTCGTCAAATGTCAAGTTTTACATAGTTAACCGCGATTACAGGTACGATTATACTTCGAGCTCCCTCTTGTCCGCCACGGCATATCTTGCAAACGACTATATCGATATAATATGCAGCGACGAGGTGCTGATCCCCGTTGTTACACAGTTGAATGAGAAATACGGCATCAATTATACCAAAAATCAGGTCCTGTCCATGATCACGTCACAGACAAGGGACAATTCATCAATATTCACAATTACGGTTACGTCCTCAAATGCCGAGCACTCATGGAGGATTGCCGAGCTTATAAGCGTTATTGCCCCGGACGCCGTAGCGGCGGTGGCACGCCCCTCGACGCAAAGCACCGCGGAAAGTGAAGCTTCATCGGCAGATCAGACATCGGTATGTATCAAGAGCCTTACCGCACCGCAACAGGCTTCTTCATACGATTCCCCGAACCTCATGCGCAGCTGTGTGCTGGCGGTCATTATTTCATTTATTCTCTCATATGTCCTCTTCCTTGTCTTGAAGCTGTTGGATACGATCATAAGAACCGAGGATAATATAAAAGCACTCACGGACAGACCTATCCTTGCTACGATCCCGTCATGGGGTGCAAAATCAAAAAAGACACGGGAGTCCTGATATGTTCAAAAGCAAAAAGAATATAAATAAGAATTCGTCTACGGAGTATAATTTGCTCGATGAACGGACTCCGTTCGCAGTAAAAGAGGCCTTTAATCTTCTACGTACCAATCTGATGTATTCCGCACATAACAATGAGAACTGCCCGATCTACGGTATCACTTCGGATATGATTGGTGCGGGCAAAAGCACCGTTGCCGCCAATCTCGCCGTCAGCTTTGCTCAGTCATCCAAAAGGGTGCTTCTGATAGACGGAGATCTTCGTTGTCCGACTGTCCATAAAATTTTCGGCATAGAACCGTCGGAGGTGGGTATGAGTGAGCTTATCAGCGGGATCGTGCGCGACAGCTCCTCGGTACTCTGCCCGACGATGTACGAAAACCTCTTTGTTGCGGTCGGCGGAAGAATCCCTCCTAATCCTTCCGAGCTTATATTCAGCGAAAAGCTTGTATCTCTGCTTGACGAATGGTCCGAGCAGTTTGACATTATCTTTATCGATTTTCCGCCTGTCGGAATCGTTTCGGACGCTCTTGCGGTTTGCAAGCGTATCGACGGATACATATTTGTTATCAGATCCGGCATGAGTGAATCGAGAAGCGTCAAAGAGGCGTTACAAACCATGGATAACGTGAATGCGAAGATCACGGGCATCGTGTTCAATGATATAAACGTGAAGGAAAGCGCCGGCGGCATATACGGCAACAGCTATAAGAAAAACGGATACCCTATCTGAACCGTCGATAAAAAGATGTGTTATCAGGATGGCACGGACTCTGCCGTATGCGGGGTCTGTGCCGTTTTGTTTTCTTTCTTCGGAGGTGGGTTAAACTTTGAAAGGCAAAAATGCTTATATAGATTTTCACAGTCATATCCTTCCACGCGCCGACCACGGTTCGGATTCGGTGGCGGAGTCGCAAAAACAACTTTCGATTCTGGACTCCTGCGGCGCACAAAAAATAGTTGTAACTCCGCACTTCTATCCGGATACGCACGATATCGACAGCTTTGTAAAGGATATCAATGCTTCGGCACGTGAGCTTCTGGCGGCGGCGCCGCTGTTTTCGGAAAGGATTTATGTGGGTACCGAGGTCCTTCTCTTTCCCAATCTTTATCGGATGGAGGGACTGGAACGTCTCTGCATCAGAGGAACAAATGTTATCCTGCTCGAGCTTCCTCCCGTTCACTGGAACCGTGAGCTTGCGGATACGGTAATAAAAATCCGGGATATGGGACTTGTACCCTTGCTCGCCCACATCGACCGATATCTTCCGCAGCACAAAGATGAGCTTGCGGCACTTACCGATGAGGGTATTCCCGCGCAGGTGAATCTCGCCAACCTCGCATCTTTGTTCAAAAGAAAAAATACGTCATATTTCTTTGAAAAAGGAAGCGTGTACGCGATTGGAAGCGATATTCACGGCTCCGATTTCTCATTCTCCGCAACGATCACCAAAGGCTTGAGTTATGTGCAGGATCGGCTCGGTCAGGTCACGGAAAAAAGCGAAGAACTGTTGCGCGAGGCAATACCTCTATCCCGCCTCGGACTTTGATCAGTTGACTTACGCAAAAATGGCGTATTATCCGGCATTTTCCGCCCTGCATTTTTCCCCGATTATTTAATTTATTATAAATCTCCCCGAAAGTTGGTATTATATTACAATTATCGGGGAGATTTTTTGTTATAAATTGATAATGGAAATTTTTGTAAAAAGACTTGTATTTATTTCCAATATATGGTAGAATATAGTTGTAATAAAAAACCAGATTTGGAGGAAAAACAATGGAATTCATGACAAAAATACTGATTGCTGACGAAAATGCAGCGCAAAGACAATCTCTTAAAAACGAACTCATACGCTCCGGCTACAGAAATATAGAGGAGGCATCAAACGGGGAGGAGGCTCTCGTAAAGATAGGAAGATACCATCCCGATGTCGCAATAATTGACATATGGCTCTCAAAGCTCGACGGTATTGGGGTCATAAGAAACTGTAAATCACTCAACTTTGCCCCCGATAAGGCGCCTGCATTTATAATCGTCTCGATGGTTTCAAATCAGAACATATTTATCGAGGCGGCTCACGCAGGAGCTGATCTCTGCCTGCTCAAGCCCTATAATATCGAAAGCCTGTGCGAACATATCTCTTCCCTTGTTCAGAACCGTTCCGGTAACATTTCCGCAACACAACCGGCGGACGACCCCAAAACTCCGGATATCGAAACACAGGTGACAAAGATTATCCACCAAATCGGAGTACCCGCACATATCAAGGGATATCAGTATTTGAGAACCGCCATATTGCTTACCGTGAAGGACAGCGATATAATAAATTCCGTAACCAAAGTACTCTATCCGTCGGTTGCAAAAAAATATCAGACCACAACCTCCCGGGTCGAGCGCGCAATACGTCATGCCATCGAGGTCGCTTGGGACCGCGGCGACGTCGATACCTTGAATTCCTACTTCGGATATACCATACAGAATAACCGCGGCAAACCTACAAACAGTGAATTTATTGCCATGATCGCGGATAACCTGAGACTGAAATATAAGCTTTACTGAGAATATTAATTTTTTCTTGCGGAGGGGAACTTCTTGAAAGCAGTTCCCCTCCGCACCACCCTTCAAGAACTTCAAACTTGGATAAATTATAACAGGTTTGAAAGCTTTTGAAAGGGGTGCGGGGGAAACTTTTCTCGAAAAGTTTCCCCCGCATAATATAATACAACACCATACTACTCCAAATACAGGCTATCCGCGTTAAGGAACGCGTTAGCGGTAAGGAGTGTATCGGTTGGAATAATGCGGGATGCGCCGCATTTTTTACACGAGACCCTGATTCCGTTCTCAAGGACCTCCGCCTCATACTCTCCCTCACCGTGATTCGGGCAGCGGCAATAGATCTTGCCTTCCGCGTCGAGATCGTTAATAACAAACATAATTATATCGAATATCTGCGGATCGGTAAGCGTATCGTTATTTCCGTGCAGAGCATCGAAATTTTCCACTCCGCTTTTTTCCAGCATATCGAGCAGCTCAAGCTCCGTTCTTGCAAGCTCGGCTTTCACCTTATTGACATCACCTATCATACATATGTTGATATCGGAATACGGACACGGCAGGACGAAAAGATCCTTGCCGAAGAACACCGAGCTGCTCACGACAAAGTTATGCGGACTTGGGCAGAAAATACACGGCACCGTAAGTCTGACCTTACCGTCATTGGAATAGACGACGGTCATTTCGCTTTCACCGCAGTCGCATTTCAGCTTCATCATATCCGCCGAGAGAGAAAACAGTCCCACAGCGCTCATAACTCCGGCACCGCAGTGAGGGCATCTGTATGCCACAGTTGTCTGTTTAGATTCAAGCACCATATCAAAAAATCCTTGTACCGATTATTATTTTAATTTCCGTCTGTCGCAAAATGGCACGGATATACAAATCCATGCCATTATTGCGTATGTGTTCGGCGTCAGCCGTCGATTTTCTTAAGAACGCCGGACTTCACCGTAACAGTATATGTTGATTCCATATTTTTGTAATATGCTTCGTAGCTTTCCTCAAGCAACGTCGACTTAACATCTATGTGCCAAGCCTCCTCGCCGTCGGAAAGGTAAAGCATGACCGCATAATATGTGCTCGTGCTTCCGCTGCTTGTGGTTTCGGTCATCTGCACAGGTGTCTCGGTGTAGCTTCCCACAACGGTACTGTCGTCATAAAGCCATTCTT
>JBJDZF010000419.1:3718-8598 GCA_051867855.1 Eubacteriales bacterium | reverse complement strand
GGACTCATTACGAATTCTAAAAGCAATGCCGCCCCTGTTAGGGGGCGGCATTTGTATTTCGATCACAGCAGCTCAGTGCCGATATTATCCAGCGGTTTCGTATGCGTAATGATGATCTCCCAATAGCCCACCTTGACGTTGGCATTGAAGATTTTCTCCACGATGATATTGTAATCTTTCCACGTTGCGCATTGTTTATCTACAAGCATTTCTTCGTACTTGCCGCTGTACACATCGGCAATACCGAGCCGACCGATCAGCCAATGTCCCTGCTCATCTCTTTCAAACAACTCCTGCGTCTCGGTCATTACCTGTTCTGCGGTAAAACTCACGACGTAGGGTGTCTGGATCACCGTTTCCCATAAGTACACTTCCGCCATTTCGTGCCGGTTCTCTTTGTACCGGTATTTTTTCTGCCGGGAGGACAGCACTACATACCCGGAGCGTTCTTTCTTCGGCTTGACACCACGATCTGCGTTCGCACGTTCGCGGGCAATCCGCTTGAAGTCCTGGTTCAACCCGATCTGATATTCCTTGCCCGCCCGTTCCGTCTCTACTTTATTTTGCAACTGCGCTATTTCCTGCGCCGCATCAGCCTGAATCTTCTTTACCGCTTTCTCAGCATTCTCTGCAGACGTTGCTGCCGCACGTGCAGCATCTTCCTTTGCACGTTTCCCATCGTTTATTGCGGCACGAATCCGCTGATGCAGCTCGTCATACTCATCCAGAGTCAGAATCACGTGCGTACACTCCGGATCTGAGCTGCCGCCGGCTACCGTTTTGTAGCCGACCATTGTTTTCTTTACAAACTCGCTTATAACGGTTCCTCCTGTCTTATAATCCCCGGATGTAGTTGTTCGCCACGACCTCGATCCGGTTGTGTCCGAGAGCCTTGCTGCAGATCAGCATGGCAGCCTTGTCCAGCTTGCGCCCTGCTTCATCCTTGCGGCAGACATATACATCCCCCTGAAACTTTCTTCCGGTTCCTTTGTTTACCCGATCATACGGAATATCTTCTATCGCTCGTGCATGAGCCTTGTACATTTCCGTTGCATACTCCGCACGGTATCCATGAATGTCAGCGTTCTCGCTGACGTGCTGCCAGACCTTTTCTTCCGGCGCCGTGTTCTTCATGCGCTCGATGATCTGTTCCGCATTGGGTCCGATGATGGGACTCATCCGCACTCTGCCGCCTTTTCCGCAGCGGACGTGAGTGAAGTATTCGCCCCGGAACATCCTGGTGTCCCGCAGCATATCCAGCCTACGTTCACGGTTCGGATCGTGCTCTTTCTCCTGCTGCTGTTCAAGCTGCGAGATTTCCGCCTCGATCTCGGCTCTTGTAATTAGATCTTTCCCCCGCAGATCGACAAGCTCGCTCCGGCGCAGACCGGTTCCTTTGCAGAACTTGATCAGCTCATCGTTGTTAGATTTCGAAAAATGCTTGTCCCGGACGCGATCCACCCGACTTCTGGTGATCTCCTTCCGTTCCCGTTTCGGCGGCTGAAAATAATTCTTATCGTCGGGATCGATGCCGAACAGTTTACCGAGAGCCTTTGCCTCGAGGTGAATCGTCCATGCGGATTTCCCCTCATCGGTTCTCATCTGCAGCCATTCATTCATGTACTGCTTGGCAGCCTTCAGCGTAGTGCACTCCGGATGGTTCTCCTGAATGTACTTGATGAAGTATTTCGTGTGCTTCCAGTATGCTTCATAGGTCTTGAAGGAAAAAATCTTATCCTTTGCCGTCCCATCCGCCGCTGCTTCTTTTTTAGACACGCCAAAAGCTTGCATCCCCGTCAGACGGTCATACGCCTGTTGATGCAAGTCCTTGACATAGGCTTTATTTTTTCTCCCCATAAGAGATTACCTCCCTTGCGTTGAGATATTTTCAGAGATAATGCGATTTCGTTAAGGTCAGACCGCTTCATACCCATTCATGAAGAACACGGTAATCAGCAACACTTTTTTAAGTCTTATGTGTGACTTTGGCGGGATTGCTCCCCGGGATAATTCCCAACACTTTTTTACTGCTTATGTGTGCATCCGATTTCTTACAACATCTACGGCAGTTCGGTTCTGTCGGATTTTTAGCGGAGAAATCAACTCCACGGCGCTTTTTACAGCAGCACCGTACGCATTTCGATACGTTTTACTTACAACACGCTTTCAAAAGGATTACTTACGTGAAGGTCCATCATGCACTTTTCCAATTCACAAAGGTTACTGCGGCGAGTCCGTGCATTACACAGGTGTATCAACCCGAATGACTCCTGAAGGGTATATGCAAAACCTCCGATCATAAAGAACCGGAACGCTCTGGGCTTAATCGCTGTTTATACTCGCCCAGACGAGTGCAGAATATTTCTGCATAATAATTATAGCACAAAAAGAAGAATTTGTCAATAGTTTATAAACAAACTATCCGTTTATAACGGTTTACCCGTTCATGCCATAGGCACAAACGGATAACCCGTTATTTCTCAAGAAAAGGTATAAAAGGTGTGCCGTCACCGACACACCTTTTATACCTTTTCTTGAATCGAGCCTGCAGGATCGTCCGTCTGCGCCACCGCATCAGCGGCAGCATCCCCGGCACATTCGTCCGTTCCTGTTGGGGGATTATCCCCAACTGTCTGCGGACAGCTCACCCCCTATTTTCGATATTGATTCTATTATAATTTCAATTATTATACTTGAAATTATAATTCTTTCGTGGTATAATATAGATGTGAGATCCAATACTATATACGAGGTGACTGTTATGGCAAGATTTATCGACCGTGAAACTGAAATGAAAACCCTTGAAAACGAATATGCCCGCAGCGGATCGGCACTGGTGATCCTGTACGGACGTCGGCGTGTCGGAAAAACTTCTCTGATCTCTGAGTTTATCAAAGATAAAAATGCCCTGTTCTTCCTCGCCAGTGAAGAGCCTGAAGTCCAAAACCGTAATGCTTTCAAAGAGAAGGCTGCAGACTTCATCCAGAGCGATCTGCTCCGTGACGCTGCTGTTTCATCCTGGGATGCCATCTTCAAAGCAATCATAAACACATCCTTCGATCAAAAGCCGGTAATCGTCATTGACGAATTCCAGTATATCGGCAAGTCCAATCCCGCTTTCCCATCGATCTTTCAGCGAATATGGGAAGAACAGCTCAAGAATAAATCCGTGATGGTTATTCTCTGCGGTTCTCTCATCTCCATGATGATATCTCAGACATTAAACTATGACAGTCCTCTTTACGGCAGACGAACAGCGCAGATCAGACTGAAGCAAATCCCATTCAAATATTACCGGCAATTCTTCCCCGGTGCCGATGAGAACCAACTGATCGAAATGTATGCTATCACCGGCGGCGTTCCCAAGTACATTGAACTGTTCCGTGAGAACGATGACATCTATGATGCCATTGAACAGAATATTCTTGATCCGTCCAGCTATCTGTATGACGAACCTCATTTTCTGCTGCAGCAGGAGGTCAGCGAAATCGGCAGCTACTTCGCTCTGATCAAAGCCATTGCTGCAGGAAATACGAAGTTGTCCGCTATCTCCACAGTATTGGAAACCAAATCCACCAGCCTTACAAAGTATCTGAGAACGCTGATCGATCTGGATATTCTGGAACGGGAAGTTCCCATCACCGAAGACAATCCCGACAAAAGCAAAAAAGGTCTTTACAAAATCAAGGACAATTATATTCGGTTTTGGTTCGCCTTTATCTATCCCAATCTCAGTTTCATTGAGAGCGGAAACGGTGATATTGTCATGTCAAAGATCCGTCAAGGGTTTATCAGCCATCATGCAGCCTTTGTCTATGAAGATGTATGCCGCGAAAAAATGTGGGAGCTGAATGCTGCCGGTACATGGGACTTCCATTTTTCAAAAATTGGACGCTATTGGGACAGCAATATAGAAATCGACATTGCTGCGCTCGATCCGGATGGAAAAAATCTGATCCTTGGCGAATGCAAATACTGGGCTGATCCGGTTGGAATCAATGTCCTGTCCTCGCTGGAAGAAAAAGCGAAGTCAGTGACTTGGAATCTGCAGAACCGCCGCACCTACTATGTACTGTTCAGCGCAAATGGCTTCACGCCGGAGCTGGAAGCATACGCAAGCAAACGTCCGGATGTCCTGCTGTTCAAGTAAAAATTCCTCCAAACGAGAAAAGCACCTCCGTCCGGGAATCGATGCCGGAACGGAAGTGCTTTCGTTTTCTCATGAGAAGGTTATTCGGTTTTGAGATCTTCATCCGGCAGTTCTGCCTGCTCTGTATCATCTGCAACGGGTTCTGCGCCGTCCTCAAGCTCCACGTTCTTCAGATCTCCGATGTACAGAGTCTTCCCGAACGCTGCAAGCAGCTTGAGTACCGTACTCATGTTCGGCGTGTTGATACCACGCTCAAACCGAGCGATCATCGGCTGTTTTACGCCGCTTCTTTTCGCCAGATCCTGTTGTGACATATTGTTGTATCGCCGCATATGCGTAATTTCTTTTATAATCTCTTCGCATAGATCGTATGATGAACTTTTCTTTGGTGTGTTGATCTCCTTTCTGACCTCCTCAAGGTCATATCCCATTACATTTATGCCGGTCATGATAATTTACTACGCTCCTTCAGTATTTCGGCCAGAATTGCTCCGGTCGGCAAAAAAACAACCGACCGTGCAGCGGTCGTCATTCTACACTACATTATATCCATCCAATTTCATTATACCATACCCACCCAAAAAAATCAATACGAAATTATTATAAAATATATTGACAAATTTTACTACACATGATATAATAAAATTGATCAGATGGAAACATTGTCCAAACAAGTTCCAAACAGACAGATCAGTTCACCTTATAGAAAGGGAGTGAGATGAATATGGTA
>JBJDZF010000419.1:0-3618 GCA_051867855.1 Eubacteriales bacterium | reverse complement strand
TTCCAAACAGACAGATCAGTTCACCTTATAGAAAGGGAGTGAGATGAATATGGTAATCGAACTGAACCGCCTTATATGCCATCCTATGCAAACGCCATCGGTCGACATTCTGATCCATACCCTACCATATCCGATCAAGCGTATTCATTCTGGCGCATAGGTTGGCTGTAAGTTGTCCGTTTTGACTTGCAGATTCCAGTCTATGCGCTTTTTTATCAACAAAAATTTCTGAAGAAAGGAGATTAACCCATGTTAAAAAACAAGAAAATGTTTTCCATCATTATGGCAATCATGCTTGTAATGACAATGACAGTTTCTGTCTATGCTTGGAGAGCAGACTATGTTACATCTTCCGATAACATCCAGTTTGAAAGTCTCGGTGCAAGCGCAAACGGTGGATTGTACATGGATACTAGCGACGAATACTATGCTTCCGCAGATACAAACATCAGCTACAGCGGATCGTATCTCGTGTCCGTCAGTGTAAGCATCGTCCCCTACAATACACAAGCATTCGAAACTGAATCTGACTCAGCATCTCACACATCGTATGTTCAGGTCAATGCGGGTCCGGTTCATCAAATCAATGCAAGTAGCGCATCCGGTTCTCATTCTGCAACTTTATATCTGGACAATGCTACCACTTGTGTATGGAGTGAGGGAACATCTTGGTCTAAAGGCGGTAACTAACTCGTTTCACACACAAAACATATAAAATTGCTTTTGTTCTGTGTGTGCGATAAAAGTAGCTCTTTAACCACAAGCAGAAAGTCCCGCACTTTGATGAAGTGCGGGACTTTCATTATTAGGAGGATGTATGAGAAAACTTTTCGCTTTTGTTTGTATCTTCATCTTTATGGTATTGCTCTTGATGACTGGATGCACTCATGAATTGCATGAAATTGATATTACAAAGGATAATTCATCTGAAAATCATAAAATCAATTCTTCTGACTTTGAATATACTATTTCCGAAGATCGCGCCCTAAATACAGATATTGGAGTTTTATCTTCTATAGGTCATGTTCGATTTTTTGACGGATATATATATCTTCTGGCGCAAGGTATGATATATCGTCACAACCCTGAAACAGGAAACACCACCGCTTTATGCGATTCACCTACATGTCAACACAATACTGTTGATTGTCCTTTTATCGGTATCTCTTATGCACTTGGTGGACTATTCATATATGACAACAAGGTATATTATCATCAAGATTATTCTTACACTGTTCAAGAAGATCTTTCTAAGGAGCCTGATGTTTTCTATGTCAAAAGATATGTTCAATATGATATCGAAAAAAGGTTATTAACTCCTTTAAATGATTTTGAATCTGGTATAAAAAGCGAAAACTTCGCTGATAACTACCGATATTATTTAGAAACTGTTATTGATGAAAATCAAAATATAAACTACAACATATGCAAACAGGACTTAACCACTTTCAAAACAACAAAAATCAAAAGTCTCGGTTCTGTTATCACAGGAATAAGTTATGTCGATAACGAAAGAATATATCTCTCTAATGGAGTAGACCTTTATTTCTGCGAATTAGATAATTTGGAAACAGATATCCACGTGTATAAAGGTAGCATTTATGATTGTATCCACGACAATGACTATATTTATATGCTAATCAATAACGAAAACTCAAAAACCTTACTGCGTACAGATAGCGAAGGAAACAACTCTACGATTTTGTCAGATAATGTTGGATACTTCTGTTTAACTGACAAACATATCTATTTCCGAAAAGATGAAAAAATAACACTTGGAACTACTTCAAAAGGAGAGTCTATACAAGTACCAGATAGTAAAATATATCGATTGCCCAAAGATGGTGGTGAAGCCGAATTGGTCTTTGAATTTCCGTCAGATATGAGTAATTACTTTCTTTCCTATTTTCTTGTTGACGGTAATTATTTGTACTGTCCTTATGGTTACTACGACGCAGAAAACAGTGATCTATATGAATCTTTCTCTTCAAAAGAACTTGATTTTCTGAGAATCAATTTATTAACTCAAGAACTATATTACATTGAATACTAACTTTTTATAATCATGCTGTTTAGAGGTGGAAAATGAAATTACTCTACTACGAACTTGTAAAACTCAAGAAATATTCTTTTCTTTTCGTATTATTTACAATTCTTTTAGTAATCAATGGTATTTTTGTTTTCCACCAATCAAATACCACAAAAAGCGCTTCTGCGTCTGTTTCTGACATTGAATCCGTTTTTAACACATATTATTACGCCCCAGAAAAGATTCATACTGGGTATAGCGCATATTTGGAAACAAAGATACAAAACGATAAAATAACAAAAGAAACTATAAAAAGCAATAAACAACCTCAATACATACCTTATGAAAAGACATTTTCAGATAACCCCAATTTCCCAGACAGTTATTTTTATAATCTTCTGTTCTCTGAGATTGATAAAATATCAACCTATCCAGACACAATAAGCTCTATTATAAATAACGCTACTAAAACGATTTCTGAATATAAAAACATGGGTATTTCTGATGAGAGTTATGCCATTCAATATCAACGCAAAGCCATTGCAAAATATACCCACACGTCGGAAACTATACATCTCGGTCTCGAGTATGTCCGCGGTTGGGATATCTTGTTTTCGCACCAAATAGATTCGGGCGGGCGAGCTCCCCGTTGCCGGGATCAGCTCCGCCACGATGCCCACATGGTGCGAAATGCCGTTCTGATCGAAGCTGAAGAAGATCAGGTCGCCCGCGCTGGGGACATAGGTCTCCTGAACGCCGTCCGCGTTCACAGAGCGGGCGGGGCGGTACAGGTTGAACGGCTCCCGCGAGAGCTGATCGATCCAGTTTTGACAGCCGGCGCTGATGGGGAACTGCGCCTCCGGCACGCCCGCATAGTGGAGGCAGAAGGAAACATAGATGGCGCACCACGCGCTGTACGGCGAGCCGTACCACGCGCCATACCGCGTGTAGCCCTTGCGGGTCACGCCATCCTCCTCATCGATGATGAAGTTTTTCGTGCTCTCGGTATAGCCAAGCTGCGTTCTCGCGATGGCGAGCAGATCCTGCCGCCACTCGCCGGTCAGCTTTGCGCCGGCGATGGTCCGCTCCCACACCTTCGCGGTCTCAACGTCCGCCGTCGGGTCTGCATAGCAGATGGCGCTGTGGGTGTGCTCCTCCTGCGTGCAGACGAGGGTCCATGTGCCGTAGCAGAGCGCGCTGTGCCGGTGCTCCTCGCTCTCGGCAAGGCCGCACGTCAGGGTCTCCGTATCCGCGGGGGCATCAACGACCGTGAAACAATCCGCATTGTGGACATGCTCCAGCACCTGCGTCTTGCCGCAGATGAGCGTGCCATGGCTGAAGCAGGCGTCCGTGTGCTTGTGGAGGAGGATCTCCCGCCTGCCGCAGACCGGCACCGGATCGGCGGGCGTTTCCTCACCCGCAGACCCATCCGTCTGCCCGCAGGTCAGCGTTTGCTCCCATGCGTAGCAGCTGTCCGTATGGGCGTGCCCCTGCGCTTCCGGCAGCGTGCAGGTCAGCTCCCGCAGCGTTTCATAGCAGCCCTCGGTGTGCCGGTGCTCCTCGCTCTCCGGGAGGGTACAGATCAGGGC
>JBJDZF010000418.1:0-1984 GCA_051867855.1 Eubacteriales bacterium | reverse complement strand
ATCCCGTATGTCGCCCGAGGAGGTCTTTGAGGACGTAAAGATCGTTTCAAACAATCCGAGATAGTTCGGATTGTTGTTCTGGGTGTTGAACTGAAGCGTAAGCATGAAGCAATCGGAGCTGTACTCAAATACTCTGTGGGACAGGTAATGGGGAATAAGAAACCATGAGCCCTGTTCTGTTTTTGCCCTTTGCCGTTCGAATTGATATACAGTGTATCCCTTCAGCACAAAATGCAATTCGTAATATGAGTGTACATGATATTCGGAAACAGCGTTCTGTTGCTGTATACCGATCTTCTGAAGACACATACGGTTGACTATTATCGGGTGGTCCGTGTGAAAGGACGGAATAACGATATTTTCAAACGGTACCGGATTATTCTCTTTCAGGTATTTATCAACGAAAACAGCGTCCATATTGCTTTATTCCTGCCTTGCGGATATTTTTTATATTCCGATTATACCATGAAATTTATGCTTGTACAACTAAAAAAGCACAAAAATACATTTTATGATTAAAATATTTGCTTTTTAAAGGAAATAATATACAAAATGTACATAAATATATGTGAAAAATGGAAAAAACAAGTGTGATTTGCAAAATAACTTTTTTAAATATGTCCGAATTTTACAAGCATAAAGTCTAATAAATCCATGGAGTCATATATGCAGTCATGCTATAATCAAATTATAGAAGGAAGGGAGCATTTATGAGAATAAGATATAGCCGGATCATATGGTTAATGTTGGTACTCTGTATATTCATGTGTTTTTTGGGGTGCGAGGATAAAAACAGTATATCGGATACGGGGGGAGATATGACATCCGGAAAAATTCAGAATAGCGTTACCGAAGAGCAAACGTCCGAAGAGCAAACAACCGGAGGGAGAGATACACCGCTTAAAATAGCGTGCGTGGGAGACAGCCTGACATACGGGCAGGCAAGCACGGACCCGACGGTCAATTCTTATCCGGCGGTACTCTCAAGGCTTGCGGGAAATGACTTTGAGGTCAGAAATTTCGGGCACTGGGGCAGGGTGATGTCGGAAGATCATGAACGCTCCTATAATATAACGGACGAATACAGAGAGAGTCTTGAATTCGGTGCGGAGATCGTTGTCATATGCCTCGGCACAAACGACGCCTCCAAGGTGGAGATGACGGAGGAAGCGGGAAAACATTTTGTCAGAAGCGCTTTGAATCTCATAGACGCTTACAAAAATGCCGGTGCGGAGAAGATCTATCTGTGTATGCCTCCGTACAACGAGGACGCGCACGGACGCAATCTGTCGAAATTTATTATACCGTGGCTCAACGAGGTTGCCGAGAGCGCCGATGTCACGACAATAGACCTGTACGGCGCCACGTACAGAAAAACAGAGTATCTCGCCGAGGACAGGCTCCACCTGAACGACAGCGGATATGAATATATGGCAAAGCTCATATATGAGGCGATATGTAAAAATAATTAAAAAGAGGGGAATTCAATGAAAAAAACAGCAAAATTATTCGCGCTTTTTCTCGCACTTTGTATTCTGATCCCGTCTGCGGTCTCCTGCGGTACCAAGAAGGACAGCGACGGTGAGACCACGGAGGAACCGACCGCGGAGACAGGTCTGATGGACATATATGAAAAGGATAAATATCCCAATAAGGAATTCAAGGTTTATACCATCGAGGGTATGTACGCCGACCTTTCAAACGGTTCGGACGTTGTAAGTACCGCGCTCTTCCTGCGTGACGATGCCATAAAGAATTATTTCGGAATAGATATAACCTACGGTTATTTCCCGAATAACGACACCAAGGCAATAGAAGCGTTGAGCCTTGATGTGGAGAGCGGAGAGAATGCGTATAACTGTTATATCACATCGTCAAAGCGCCTTGTGAGCATAGCGGTCAGGGGTATGCTCGAGGACCTTAATTCCGTTGAGAATCTCGATCTGTCGAACAAGTGGTGGAGTCAGATATTCAATGAGGGCTG
>JBJDZF010000417.1:0-2005 GCA_051867855.1 Eubacteriales bacterium | reverse complement strand
CAGCAGGGCGACAACGGGCAGAGCATGGTGCTCGGCGGCAGACTTGCGGACGGGAGCGAGGGCTTCAACGAGCTTTCGGAGCTCTGCCTTGAAGCAAGCAGAAACCTTAAACTCATCGACCCAAAGATCAATCTGCGCGTGTCGAAGAATACGCCCATTGATATTTATGAAAAGGGAACAGAGCTTACAAAGGTGGGACTCGGCTTTCCGCAGTATTCTAACGACGATGTGGTGATCGAAGGACTGACAAAGCTCGGATATGACTGTGAGGACGCGGTGAACTATGTGGTTGCCGCCTGCTGGGAGTTTATCATTCCCGGAGTCGGAAACGATATAGCCAATATCGGCGCGGTCAATTTCCCGAAACTGGTGGATGAAGTCCTGCGTCATGACCTGCCCGCAGGCAAGGATTTTGACACCCTGCTTGCTGATGTGAAGTCTGCCGTTCAGAACGAATGTGACCGCATCACCGGGAGCATTCACGATGTCTGGTTCGTGCCGTCCCCGTTCCTTGACTTGTTGCGCGACGGTAAGAAGTACAACAACTTCGGCATCCACGGAAGCGGGATAGCCTGTGCGGCTGACGCACTCGCGGCGGTAAAGACTTATGTTTACGATAAGAGATCGGTAACTCCCGACCGCCTCATACACGCGCTCGATACCGATTATGCGGACGACCCCGAGCTGCTCCATCTGCTTCGCTTTGAAGCGCCGAAGATGGGCACGGGCAGTCCCGAGGCGGATGAGCTCGGCGGTATGCTTCTCGACGCCTTTGCGGACGCCCTTGAGGGCAAAACGAACTGCATGGGAGGCAAATGGCGCGCGGGAACCGGCACTGCAATGTACTATCTCTGGCACGCCCGTGACCTTGGCGCCACCGCCGACGGCAGACGCGCGGGAGAGCCGTTCGGCACGAATTTCTCACCGAGCCTGTTTGCGCAGGTACCCGGACCCGTTACCGATATCGAGTCGTTTACCTCTCACAACCTGACAAGAAATATAAACGGCGGACCTCTTACGCTTGAATTTGCGTCGGGGATGTTCAACGACCCCGAGAGTATAAGTAAGGTCGCAAAGCTGTTGCAGTACTTCATTGTGCGCGGAGGTCATCAGCTCCAGCTCAACGCAGTCAATCTCGAGGCAATGAAGGACGCGCAGAAGCACCCCGAAAACTACCGCCAGCTCGTTGTACGTATATGGGGATGGTCGGCATATTTTGTGGAGCTTGACAAGGAATTTCAGGATCACGTGATGGCAAGACAAGAGTATTCGGTATGACAGGTCTGGTATTTGATATTAAGGAGTTCGCCGTACACGACGGGGCGGGGATAAGAACAACGGTGTTCCTCAAGGGCTGTCCTCTGCGCTGTGTGTGGTGTCACAATCCCGAGGGGCTCTCCCCCAAAAGAGAGCTTTACCTGAAGCAGAACGGTTGCCTGCATTGCGGACTGTGCCAAAAGCCCTGCACGCACCCCGAATGTGCGGGGCTCGGGCGATGCCTGCATATCTGCCCCAAAAATCTGGTCAGCGTTGCGGGAGTCAGGTGGGAGAGCGAAGCACTTGCGCAAAAACTGCTTGCCCACAGTGACTTTTTCAACTCCATGGGCGGAGGTATCACCATCTCGGGCGGCGAGCCGCTGATGCAATCCGGATTTTGTATCGAGCTGCTTTCCAAACTGAAGGGCAGGGTAAATACGGCGATCGAGACCTCGGGGTATGCGGGCAATGAAGTATTCCGCAATGTTACAGCGCTTTGCGATTTTGTGTACATGGACATAAAGCTTGCGGACAGAGAGGCGCATAAAAAGTACACGAGAGTGACGAATGAAGCGATACTTGAAAACGCGGAGTATCTGAAAAATAGCGGGATCCCGCATACATTCAGAACGCCGCTGATACCGGGTATCACCGACACGGAAGAGAACCTCAGCGCCATAGAAGCACTTGTCGGGGACAGCCCGTGGGAAAAGCTCGCCTATAACACACTTGCCCCCGCAAAATATGC
>JBJDZF010000416.1:0-8704 GCA_051867855.1 Eubacteriales bacterium | reverse complement strand
ATACCATGAAGCAAAAATGCTTGCTTGCAAGAGCATTTTTGCGAAGCCGTCAATGGCGCAGGCACACGCAGTGTGCGAAGGGCGAAGCCCAAAGATATGCAAAGCAAGTCATTCTGCGTATATTATACCATGAAGCAAAAATGCTTGCTTGCAAGGGCATTTTTGCGAAGCCGTCAATGACGCAGGCACACGCAGTGTGCGAAGGGCGAAGCCCAAAGATTTGCAAAGCAAGTCATTCTGCGTATATTATACCATGAAGCAAAAATGCTTGCTTGCAAGGGCATTTTTGCGAAGCCGTCAATGGCGCAGGCACACGCAGTGTGCAAAGGGCGAAGCCCAAAGACTTGCGCAGCAAGGCTTTCTGCGTATATTATAACACACCGCATATGCAAAATCAAGGCTTTTGTGTCACAATGCGTCGCCGTGTCCGTCTGATGCAAAAAATTCTTCGGCAAAACGAACCGTCTGCATCGCGTCGCGGCAATATTTATCGGCGCCTATCATATCCGCATATTCCTGTGTCAGCACAGCACCGCCGACGACCACCTTCGTCTCGGGTGATGACTCCCGCAACATCTTAATTGTTTTTTCCATCGAAGGCACGGTCGTTGTCATCAGGGCGCTGAGTCCCACAAGGCGTATTTTGTTTTCGCAAACACAACAGCACACCTCCTCGGGCGGCACATCCTTACCGAGGTCTATTACGTCAAATCCGTAATTTTGCAAAAGCACCTTGACTATATTTTTCCCGATATCGTGTATATCCCCCTTAACCGTTGCAAGTACGATCCTGCGCGCGGGGTCGGATGATGTGGCACCGTCCATTTTCGTGCGCACTGCGTCAAACGCCGCCTTTGCCGCCTCCGCGCTCATAAGCAGCTGAGGCAGATAAATGGTCTTGTCCTCAAAGCCCTTACCGACAATATCGAGTGCGGGAATGATAAACGTATTGATTATGTCGAGCGATGCCGTAGTATCCGTCAGCCCGATAGCCTCGTCGTATGCCTTGTCGTGCAGTCCCTTGACAATCGCGTAACAGAGAGGCGAAAGCTGTTGTGATCCTTGAGTGTTTACGACATCGGATACCGATGGTGACTGCCGCGGTGCAGACTCCGTCGTCTGCGTCAGTCCCGACGCATACTCAATATATGCCGAGCAGTTCTCGTCCATTCCGCGCAGTGCGAGATAGCTGCGGTACACCTTCATCATCTCGGCGGAAAAGGGATTCATAATTGCGCAATCAAGTCCCAGCGTGAGTGCCATCGCAAAAAACGTCGACGTGATAAAATCTCTGTTCGGCAGACCGAATGAAATATTCGACACCCCGAGGCTCGTGCATATTCCGAGCTTTTCGCGTATTGATTTTACTGCACCGAGTGTGACATTCGCGCCGTTTGCATCCGACGATATCGCCATGGCAAGCGGGTCGGCAATGATATCCTTTTTGTCAATCCCGTATTCAGAGGCACGTTGTACGATTTTCTCCGCAATTTCAAAACGCCCCTGCGCCGTGTCGGGAATACCCTTCTCGTCGAGCGTAAGCGCGATAAGCACACCGCCGTATTTTGCAACGAGCGGCAGAACGGCAGACAGGCTTTCCTCCTTGCCGTTTACCGAATTGACAAGCGGCTTGCCGTTATATATTCTCATTGCCGCCTCCATTGACGCAGGATCAACGGTATCTATCTGGAGCGGCAATGCACTGACTGCCTGAAGCTCGGTGACGACCTTGGTCATCATCTCCGTCTCGTTTATCTCGGGAAGTCCGACGTTCACGTCGAGCACGTCCGCACCGTGTTCCTCCTCGGCTATTCCCTCGCCTATGATATAAGCAAGGTCATTTCGGCGCAGCGCTTCCTTGAATTTCTTTTTTCCGGTCGGATTTATTCTCTCGCCTATAAGCACCGGCTTTTTACCTATCTCAAGGGCGTGAGTATACGACGATATGAGCGTGTGTGATTTTTTCGTCGGGTATGAAAACGGAATGCCCGCACATTTTGACACGGTTTTTTCTATATATTCCGGCGTGGTGCCGCAACAGCCGCCGAGAAGCGTAGCTCCCATATGTGCGATTTCAAGCATTACGTCGGAAAACTCCTCCGCGTCAACGTCGTACACGGTTTTACCGCCGTCGCTCCTCGGAAGTCCCGCGTTGGGATTTACGATAACGGGAGTTGAGGAATAATCGAGCAGTTCCCTCACTACGGGCAGCATCTGCGCAGGACCGAGCGAACAGTTGATTCCGAGAGCGTCAACCCTCAATCCCTCGAGCAGTGCGACCATTGCGCGCGGGTCAGCTCCCGTCATCAGCTTTCCGCCCTCGTCATATGCATTCGTAACGAATACGGGAAGCGCGGAATTTTCCTTTGCCGCAAGAACCGCCGCCTTGGTCTCGTACGCGTCGTTCATTGTCTCGATCAAAATCAGATCGGCGCCCGCAGCGGACGCGACGCGCACGTTCTCCGCAAATATCTCCACCGCTCTTTCAAACTCAAGGTCCCCGAGAGGTTTCAGTATTTTTCCGAGCGGTCCCATATCGTAGGCAACATAACGGTCACCGCCCCCCGCGGCTTCCACCGCTTCCCTTGCTATCTTAATTCCCGCGGTAATTATCTCGGCACAGTTATCGAACTTCAATCGGCTCGCGCCGAAGGTATTGGTGCTTATGATATTACACCCTGCGCGCAGGTATGAAAGATGGATATCCCGTATTACATCGGGACGAGTGAGGTTCCATGTTTCGGGAAGCTCTCCCGGAATCAGTCCCCTCTCCTGGAGAAGAGTACCCATTCCGCCGTCAAAAAAGAGCCTTTTGCACTTTAAATTTGTCAGGATATCCATTTCAGTTTTCCTCCCCGAAAATACCGATGATCGCCGTGACCGACTTTGTCGGTATCATCATCATAGAATCCGAAAGCGAGAGTCCGATTTTTTTAACCGCTCCGAGCAGGGCGACAATATTTTTCTGATAGCTAATATCGAGGTCCCCATACCCGGGACTGAATCGCGGACGGGAATGAAGAGTGCCGACAAGCGCAGTGTTCACACGGTTACACCACCCTTCGATTGCGGCAGAGGCAAGCGCGTCAACAATGACGCTCTTTGCCGGTGAGAGCGTTGAATACTTTGCAATAAGTCTGTCCACGCCGATTCCCGTAGTGGCGGCAAAGACAAACGCCGAGGTACACCCGCAAAGATTCCTTGCAAGAGAATGTGACGGAAGCTCAAGTGCGCCCAAATCGCAAAGCACCACACTCTCCTCTTGCGTCACCTTTATCCCTGTCCGTGTAAAGCACGCCTTGCATGAAAGCACGCCGCGCAGCTCTTTTTCGCTTGCGTCAAGCAGAGCGTATGTCCGCTCGTCGCACGCTCCGCGCGCGTATCCGAGATACCGCAGAGCCTCATCGCGGTCAATTGATATATCCGAGGCGGGCGAGGACATTATTCTGACTATATTTTCGCTCATTCTATTATATACGATATATTGTCTCTGATCGCCTTTGCCACATCCGGCTTGTTCATTGAATATATGTGCACGGCGTTGATTCCGTTTGCGTACAAATCTATTATCTGCTCGGTGGCATATGCGATCCCCGCCTGCTTCATTGCCTCGGGGCTGTCGCCGTAGCGCTCCACTATTCGGCAGAAGCGCTGTGGCAGAAGAGAACCCGAAATCGAGCAGAGACGCTTGATCTGCTTCGGATTTGTAACCGGCATGATACCCGCGACCACCGGCACGTTGATCCCGGCGTTTCTGATGCGGCAGATGAAGTTATAAAGTATATTGTTGTCGAAAAACATCTGCGTGGCGAGGAATTCACATCCGCTGTCGACCTTCTTTTTGAGATTTTCTATATCCTTTATCGAAGAATCACATTCCGGATGACCCTCGGGATAGCACGCGCCGCCGACGCAAAATCCCCCGAAATCCACGATGTCCCTCGTCAGCTCGGACGCATAACGGTACTCGAGGCAGGAGGTATCAAGCCCCGCCGGCATATCGCCCCGCAGCGCGAGTATGTTTTCGATTCCGTTGTCCTTAAGAGAGACCAGCTTCTCCCTTATCTCGGATCTTGTGGACGACACGCAGCTCAGGTGTGCGAGCGGCTCCACGCCGAGACGGTGCTTGAGGTCGGACGCAATCGCCACGGTGTAGTCCGATGTACCTCCGCCGGCGCCGTATGTTACGCTCATATAGCTCGGGTGTATCTGCGCGATCTTTTCGACCACAGAGCTGACTTTTTCGAAATTATCCCATGTTTTTGGTGGGAACACCTCAAAGGAAAGTGACGGCTTCGCCGCGCCGATTATATCTGTAATTTTCATTTATCATTGCCTCCGAATATGTTTTTGTCCCGTATATCTTACCGCAGATCATGCATACGCGTGCAAGCGCCTTGTAATATTTTTACACAGATGTTCGCCTATTTATATTATCGGCGGTAAATTCTTTTTAAATGAGTGTATAAAATAATTTTTTCTGCGGCAGTCAACGCCGCCGATTATCCGGCGTGCCGCAACAGAGTGTTTGCACGGCAGGGACGGGACTTATTCAAATACCATAGGGATACACGAGGTGTCCCGATATATCGAAAATAAAATCCTTTGACCTCAAAAGGTCGGCGACGCCGTACGAATCGGTAAGCGGTTTGCGGCTTCTCAAAAGACACAGTGCGGCATCGCATGCCTGATGACAATCGCTTCCACCCGAAACGAAAAGCCCGTTATCCCTCGCGTACTTCGCGGCAACGCCAACACGGCTGTTGTGACCCGGGTGCATATTCAGCGTCTCCACACCGTCTATGTCGCAAAGCTCTGCCCGCACCATATTGTCTCTGAACGGGTGAGCCTGCAGAATGAGCCTTCTGCCGTTTGACATATCCCTGTAAAAAGCATGTATTCCCTTGCCGATGTAAGGGATCATGTCCTTTATATCTCCGGGCTCTACTCCATATACCAGATAATCATTGTTGTTTTCGGAAAAGCGAATTTCAAGTCCGAGAATAACGGTGACACCGAACTCTTTACCCGCCTCAAGCGCCTTGCGGTAATCCGCAAGGTATTCCTCCGCCCTGCATTCGGGGTCCCCCTCAAGCCAAAGAGGGTTCAGATGATTTGTAATCACTACTGAGTCGCACCCGTTCTCCCTGTACAATTTTATCGCTTCGCGCGCCGATACGTGGGCGCATTTGCTCACCGGAGAGGTGTGCAGATGAAGCTCCGTGGTATATACGTAATCTCCGTACGGATTGATCTTTGTCGTTTCGGTTTTCATATTCTCGCCACTCCCGTCCTGCGTGCGGCATCTTTTACAGCCTCTGCCACGACTTCGGCAACCCGCCTGTCAAGAGCGCCCGCTATTATGTTTTCCTCATTCAGCTCACTCTCCGAAATGAGAGAGGCAAGCGCGAAGGACGCCGCGGTCTTCATTTCTTCGTTTATACAGCGTGCGCGGCAGTCAAGTGCACCTCTGAATATTCCGGGGAAAGCGAGCACGTTATTTATCTGATTCGGAAAGTCCGAACGCCCCGTACCTACGATCCTTGCCCCCGCCGCTTTTGCCGCATCCGGCATTATCTCGGGCGAGGGATTTGCCATCGGGAATACTATCGCGTCATGCGCCATCGAGGACACCATATCTTCACTTACGATCCCGGGTGCCGAGACTCCTATGAAAACATCGGCTCCGCGCATTGCGTCTGCAAGGCTTCCGCGCTTCAGCTCATGATTTGTAAGCAGTGCCATCTCCTCGTGAGCGGGATTGAGTCCCTCCATACCGCGACAGATTATTCCGAAGCGGTCAACCATCGTAAGATTTTTCACTCCAATGGAAAGCAGGTGTCTGCCTATGGCACAGCCCGCTGCGCCCGCGCCGTTGATAACCACACGCACCTCTTCGATCTTTTTGCCGACGACCTTAAGCGCGTTTATAAGCGCCGCCGCCACCACAATGGCGGTTCCATGCTGATCGTCATGAAATACCGGTATGTCGCATATTTCCTTGAGCCTTTTCTCAATTTCAAAGCATCTCGGCGCGGCAATGTCCTCAAGATTTATTCCTCCGAAGCTGCCCGAGATCAGATAAACGGTTCTGACTATCTCGTCTACGTTCTTTGAACGTATGCAGATCGGGAACGCGTCAACATCCGCGAATTTTTTAAAGAGCGCACACTTACCCTCCATGACGGGCATACCCGCCTCGGGTCCTATGTCTCCGAGTCCGAGGACCGCGGTCCCGTCCGTGATTACGGCGACCAGATTGTGTCTGCGCGTAAGCTCATACGATTTTTCCGCATCCCTCTGAATTTCAAGGCAAGGCTCGGCAACGCCGGGAGTGTAGGCGAGGGAAAGATCCGTGCGGTCGTTCACGGGGCAACGTGCGACCACTTCTATTTTCCCTTTCCACTCATAGTGCTTTTTGAGGGATTCCTGTCTTATATCCATTGATCTGTTAATTCCTTTCGGTATATTTTTCGGCTGAAATTATTTTCACACGGCATTCATATCATTTTCTCGGGTCTGAACACCTCGTCGAACTTTTCCGCGTCGAGGAATCCGAGCTTCAGGCACGCCTGTCTGAGCGATATGTTCTCCGCATAGGCAAGCTTTGCCGTCTTTGCGGCATTCTCGTAGCCTATGTACGGGTTGAGCGAGGTTACAAGCATGAGTGAGTTATATAAATTGTCGTGCATTTTTTCGCGGTTGGCTCTGATTCCCACGGCGCAGTTGTCGTTGAACGATACTATTGACTCCGCAAGAAGCCTTACCGATTGCAGAAAATTGTATATCAGCACGGGCATGAAAACATTAAGCTCGAAGTTGCCCTGTGACGCCGCAATTCCCACGGCGGTATCGTTTGCGATCACCTGTACCGCCACCATTGTCACCGCCTCGCACTGCGTCGGATTGACCTTCCCGGGCATTATCGACGAGCCCGGCTCATTTTCCGGTATTCTTATCTCACCGAGTCCGACGCGCGGCCCCGAGGCAAGCCAGCGCACGTCATTGGCGATCTTCATCATGTCGCAGGCAAGCGCCTTGAGCGCACCGTGTGCAAACACAAGCTCGTCCTTCGAGGTGAGCGCGTGAAATTTGTTCGGGTCGGTATCAAATTTTTCCCCCGTCAGATCGGAGACAGCGATTGCCGCCCCGACATCAAAGCCTGCGGGAGCGTTGAGTCCGGTTCCCACGGCGGTGCCGCCGAGCGCGAGCGTGCGCAACCTGTCCGTCGCCTCATCTATCATTTCCGCGTCCCTCTCGAGAGATGCGCGCCAACCCGAAATTTCCTGTGAAAAACCTATCGGCGTGGCATCCTGCAAATGCGTTCTGCCGCTCTTCACCACGCCTTCGTTTTCCTTTTCAAGCCGTTCAAAAGTTTCGCAAAGCTTTTTCACGGCGGGAAGTAGCGTATTTCTTATCTCGAGCACCGCGGCTATGTGCATTGCTGCGGGGAAGGTATCGTTTGAGGACTGCGACATATTTATATCGTCGTTCGGATGCAGAAGCTTCTTTCCGACGATCTCGTTCGCACGGTTGGCAATGACCTCATTTACGTTCATATTTGTCTGCGTTCCCGAGCCGGTCTGAAAAACTACGAGCGGAAAATGCCCGGAGAGAGCGCCCGAGATGACCTCGTCACACGCGGCGCATATCGCGTCGAATTTTTCCTCCGTCATCCTCTCGGGGACAAGCTCACGGTTTGCCGTTGCGGCGGCGCGTTTGAGGATCCCGAATGCACGGATTATCTCCGGTGGCATACACTCGCGCCCTACCCCGATGCGGAAATTGCGGCGACTGCGTTCGGTCTGTGCTCCCCAGTATTTATCAGCCGGGACCTCAAGCTCTCCCATGGAATCGTGTTCAATCCTGTACTTCATAAATTACAATATCCTCACTGTCGCAGATCACCCCGATATTCTCCGTCGGAGCGGAAAAACAGACCGAGATGAAGTATTTTTCCTGTTTTATATTAAGTGCAAAACGCCTGAAAAACGCCTCCGACCGCTCGCGCGCCAGAAACGTGTCTCCGAGATCTATGTCACCGAAAAGAGCGGACACTCCGTCACCGCGCATTTTGAGCAGTGCCTCCTTTGCAGTCCAAACGGAGAAAAATCCCGAACCGTCGCCGTGCCGCCGTGCCTGTTCCAGCTCGCGCCCGCCGAAAAATCGGCTCTCAATCCCCGGATTATGCTTACATACCCCGTTTGTGTCCGACACCATCTCGACATCGATTCCCACCCGCACCCCGACGTGGTCGGAAAGTGCGCAGAGCGCCACCCTGCCGCTGTGCGATATACTGAAATCCGGCATTCCGTCACCGAGAAAACGCGGTCTGCCCCGGCTGTCCCTCACTACCGCCAGCGGAAACTCATATCCGCTGTTCTCTGCCAGAGTGCCAAGCGCCAGGAGTCCACCGAGGCTCTCCCTGCGGCGCGCGGGATTCTTTATCCCCTCGAGACGTTCCCGCTCTTCCTTGCCGAAGAGCCGTTCACATTTTATCAGGTCTGCAGGCTCAGGCGCCGTGTCCTCACCGAGTATCTTCACACATATTCCCGTCAACACTCACCCCTCCTGCCTGCCCGATCTCCGACAAATCGAACGGATATTCCGAAGCACCTATATATTATACATTAAAATCTCTGTCATTTCAATAAAACTCGAAAAATTACGAAAATATCGTCCGAAAATATCCGATTTTGAGACA
>JBJDZF010000415.1:0-2010 GCA_051867855.1 Eubacteriales bacterium | reverse complement strand
AGACGCGCGGAGGCTCGTATATGTGATGGTAACGGATGGCGTGGAATACACGTGCACGCAGCTTTCGGCGAAGTATAACGGGGATATGGTTTCTCTCGCTCTCTATGTTCCTACGTCAAAGGCGGAATCATATTCCGAAACATGGACGGAGATCGTGGAAAATTTCATACTCTGTGAAAAGCCTGAGACGGTTAATGACGAGGTAACCGACAAAAAAACGCCGGAGGGCATGAAGATCGCTTCCTCCGACGACATAGAGTACAGGCTGTATGTCCCCAAATCATGGATATGCAGCTCGGAAAGCGGAAAATCCGAGGCTTATTATCCCGAAAGCGGCAAAACGAATGTTACGGTAACTTCCTATTCATCCGATGGGGATATTGCTCTCGGGGATTATTGGAAAATGTGCTCGGAGTCGTACGCCGAGTCAATATCGGGATACAGACTGCTTGAGGAGGGTATGACGAGCGTCGCCTCCCGGGATGCAAAGGATGTTACTTTTGCCGCGGAGTATGACGGCGTGGAATATACTCTTCGCCAGGTGATAATTGACAGAAACGGTTTGTTCTATACGATCACATACACGGCTCTGACGGAGAATTTCAATCTCCATTCAGAGGATTTTCAGAGTATGCTCGACGCATTTATTTTCAGATAAGAGACAGCAGGCAAATGAAAAATGGATAAGGAGATCATTTATCTTGATAACAGCGCCACTACCCGCATAAGCGAGTGCGCCAAGGAAAAAATGGCACAGGCGGCGGACATATACGGCAATCCGTCATCGCTTCACGCTATGGGCAGTGCAGCGGAAAGGATAATCAGGGACGCAAAGACGGAGATCCTGCTCTCACTCGGTGTGCGCGCAGTACGCGATGAGGATCTGAGGCGGCTCTGCTTCACCTCGTGCGGCACGGAGGCGACGAATCTCGCCTTGTTCGGTACGGCGTATGCCAAAAAGCGTAGAGAGGCGACGCGTATACTTACTACGGATTCTGAACATCCGTCGGTTGAAAATTCTCTTGCACGCCTTGCAGAGGACGGATTTGAGATCGTGCGGATCCCGACGCGCGGCGGTGTGCTCGACACGGAAGCGCTGAACGCTTCCCTCGATAAGCCGATATTTATGGCGAGCTTTATGCTTGTGAACAACGAAACGGGCGCTCTCTACAATGTCAGGGAAGCGTTCGGAGCAATCAGACGAAAAAATCCGTCAGCGGTGCTTCACTGCGATGCCGTTCAGGGATATCTTAAGGTGAAGTTCACCCCGGAGTCCCTCGGTGCGGATCTGGTTACGTTAAGTGCGCATAAGATTCACGGTCCCAAGGGAATCGGCGCGCTGTATATTGCGCCCCGAATGCTCAAAGAGAGAAGAATAGCCCCCTACCTCTGCGGCGGGGGACAGGAATACGGAATGAGGTCCGGAACGGAGAATGTTATTGGGATCGCAGGATTCGGCGCGGCGGTGCGCGAGGTATGTGGCTCCATGCCGCGCTCTTGCGAGAAAATGCGCGAACTGCGGGATTATACCGCCGAAAAGCTTTCCTCGCTCGGCGTGATTCTGAATCGTCCGTCGGGTGAAAGCGCGCCGCATATCCTGAATCTCACACTTCCCGATATAAAAAGCCAGACCATGCTGAATGCTCTTTCGGAAAGGGGTATTTACGTCTCAAGCGGTTCGGCGTGCTCTTCACATTCAACTCACCCGAGTAAAACCCTCATCTCGTTCGGGCTTACTCCACATGAGGCAGACTGCTCATTGCGTATCAGCTTTTCGGAATATAATACAAAAGACGATTGCGATAGATTAATATCCGCTCTCGGAGAGGAAATTTCAAAACTTGTGCGGATAAGACGGTGATACCATTGCTTTTGCGGGGGAAACTTTTCGGTGAAAAGATTTCCCCCGCACCCCTTTCAAAAGCTTTCAAACTGTTATAACTTATCCAATTCCAAAGTTCTTGAAAGAGGGGTGCGGGGAGGAAAGCTTCTTTTAAGAAGTTTCCTCCC
>JBJDZF010000414.1:0-8755 GCA_051867855.1 Eubacteriales bacterium | reverse complement strand
GACTTTAAAACTTGAATAACGGGGGATACCCCTTATTGAAAATCAATTTAATTTATGTGAGGTGTACTTATGGCATTTTGTAAGCAATGCGGAAGCCAACTTAACGACGACGACAGGTTTTGCCCTAACTGCGGCGCTACTGTGGAAAGCGAAAGCAACGAAGGCGTCGGCAACAACAATGGCAATGTTAATCCGGTTCAGAACAACGCAAACGGTGCGGATCCCCTGAATTACAGCACTCCCGAGGGCACGGGCAGAAAGATGAACACCGGTATGCTGGTGTGGTCGATCATAAACATAGTGCTCTGTTGTGCACCGTTGGGAGTCTGGGCTCTTGTCATGACTATTATGGCGAAGAACGCTCCCAGTGATGAGGAAATGCAGAAAAAGCTGAAGATTGCCAAAGTAGTCAACATCATATCCGCAATTGTCGGAGCGGTTATGTTTGTTATCAGCTTTATTGTCGGGTTTACAATGGGCGAGGAATTGTTTGAGATTTTAGGTAACGGTGTCGGTGTCAGTATAGATTTCTGAACCTACGGGCTTTTCGTTGCGACCGGGGATTCCGTTTGTGCGGAATTCCCGTGCGGCGTTAAGCCCTTTGTTGTTTACGATGAAAAAGTTTATTAAAGAAAATCTTTGGGTAAGAATAGTCATTTCGGTATTATGCGCGGCGTTTGCCTGTGCTTTTGCGCTGTTCGTATACCAATTCGGTACAATGGCACCGTGTATATTCCATAAGCTGACCGGACTGTATTGCCCGGGGTGCGGAACGGGCAGGGCAGTCGGCGCTCTGCTCCATCTCGATATTATTGCCGCCGTGCGATATAATGTCCTTTTTATTGTATTTTTGCCGTTTGTCATTTACTGCCTGATGGCTTTTTATCTGCGCTTTCTCGTCGGCAGAGCCGTCATACCAATACCGACAGTGAGCGGCGCCGTTGCTGTTGCCATACTTGTGATTATTGTAGCCTACGCGGTACTGCGCAACATTCCGATCTTTCCCTTTACACTGCTTGCTCCGCACTGACATACCGATTGAGCAAGATAGATTGTAAATATTTTTATATATTGTGTATTTGTGTTGATTTACCGCCTCTAATATGGTAAAATATGTCGGGAGGGTATGTATCACTCGCCCTTGTGCGTGACGGAAATGTAATAAGTCGTGCTTTTCGGGTAAAATAAATCATATAAGCGACGATCATGATAACGGAAGGAAAATACATGGCAAAATACAGAATCGGAAGAATAAATGATGAAATGCAAAAGGAGCTGTCTGCGGTATTGCGCGAGGTAAAGGACCCGAGAGTATCGGGGGCATTTATAAGCATTACCGGCGTGGAAGCCACTCCCGATCTTAAATTCGCAAAGGTGTATTATTCCGCACTCGGTGAAGATAAAAAGGAGATAGCCAAAGGACTTCGCTCGAGCGCCGGTTTTATCAGGCGGCAGTTGGCGCAAAATATGAATCTTCGCATGACACCGGAGCTTACCTTTATCGAGGATCATTCGATAGAGCACGGAGCGCATATCGCAAAGCTGCTCGAGGGTATCGAAATATCGGAAGAAACCGAAAACGGAGATGACGAAAATGGGTAATTTCAGGAGTCTCGGATTTGAGGAGCTCTGCGACAGGCTTGAGGAGAAAAAAAAGACGCTCATAGTCTATCATGTTCGCTCCGACGCAGACGCGGTAGGCTCGGCGTTTGCACTGCGGGAGCTCTTTTCAATGATGGATATTCAGGCGGTCTGCGCTTGTTCCGATGAGGTGCCGGCGAGGATCACCTTTATCAGTGAGGGAATTCAGGGCAGCGTCGTGCTCGACGATGACCTTATTATCGGTTACGAGAGGGTGATCAGCGTGGATTCCGCGTCGCCCCAGCAGCTCGGCTCGCTCTTTAACCGTCTGCACAGGGATATTGACATTATGATAGACCACCACGGGCAGGGAACCGTATATGCCGATTATTATGTATCACCGGACGCGGCGGCAACCGCGGAAATTATTTACGATATTGCTCTCGAGTTCCGCAAAAGGGGTCTGATCGACGCCATACCCGTACGGGTGTGCAATTTCATTTATGCCGGGATCACATCGGATACCGGGGGATTCAGATACGCGAATGTCACGCCGAGAACGCATATGATAGCGGCAGAGCTAATATCCGCGGGTGCTGACAGCGCCGATATCAACCATCGCCTTTTTGAATCCAAAACCCTGAAGCAGGTCAAGGCGGAGGGAGAAGCGGCGCGCAGACTGCGCCTCTACGATAACGGGAGATTTGCCGTCGTTTCCATCCCCTATTCGTCCAAATTCTCGCTCGGACTGAACGACGAGTCTATGGAAACGGTTATAGACGTTCCACGCTCGGTTGCCGGCGTTGAAGTGGCTGTTTCGATACGACAGCCGGAACGGGAGAATCTGTTCCGCGTATCGATGCGCTCCATGGGGGACATAGATGTCTCAAAGATATGCTGTAAGTTCGGCGGTGGCGGGCATATGCGCGCGTCGGGCTGTACGCTTGAGGCGCAGAACATAGAGGACGCCGAGGAAAAGATCATTTCAGCTGTCCGTGAGAGCGTGGGAGATTGACGGGTAAACGTTTGTACTTTTATTGAAGCTCTGCAACAAATAATTGTCGTTATTTCTCTTTCGCATATTGACGCATTGTCGGATATATGGTATAATATGGACGATTTCGGTCATTGCAGCACTCACGTGTTTTTTCCGCGGAGACTGTTGTTTTTCAGTGTCCGGCAATGCATTTGTTGCGTGATATGACACTCTCATTCAGTGGTGCTTGCCGTAAAAATTGAATTGAATTCCGACTTGAGATTTTTTGCCTGCGGCAGAGATCATCAAGCCGGAATAATAAAAATATTATAAAAAGGAATAGGTTATGAAAGTAGTAACATTCGGAGAAATCATGCTGCGCCTTGCCCCCGAGGGATACCTCAGGTTTGTTCAGGCGGATAAATTTGAGGCAGTATACGGCGGAGGAGAGGCAAATGTTGCCGTCAGCCTTGCCAACTACGGGGTTGATGTCGACTTTGTGACAAAGCTTCCGAAGCATGAGATAGGACAGGCAGCCGTAAACAGTCTCAGAAGATTCGGGGTCGGAACCGACAATATCGTCCGCGGCGGAGACCGTGTGGGCATATACTTCATCGAAAAGGGCGCTTCGCAGAGACCCAGCAAGGTCGTATACGACCGCGCCGGCTCCTCTATCGCTTGCGCGTGTGTCGATGACTTCGACTGGGATAAGATCTTCGAGGGCGTTGACTGGTTCCATTTTACGGGGATCACCCCTGCACTCAACGCAGAAGTTGCAACAATCTGTGAGATCGCCTGCAAAAAGGCAAAGGAAAAGGGTATCACGGTATCCTGCGACCTCAATTACCGCAAAAAGCTTTGGACAAAAGAGCAGGCAAAGGAAACAATGAGCCGCTTGTGCAAATATGTCGACGTTTGCATCGCAAACGAGGAGGACGCATCCGACGTGTTCGGGATCAAAGCCGAGGACACCGACATCAACAGCGGAAAGCTCAGTTATGACGGATATAAGAGCGTGGCACGCCAGCTTGCCGAAGCTTTCGGCTTTTCAAAGGTGGCGATCACTCTGCGCGAGAGTATTTCCGCCAGCGACAACAATTGGGCGGCAATGCTCTACGACGGCAGTGAATACTGCTTCTCGCGGAAGTATTCTGTCCGTATCGTCGACCGCGTAGGCGGCGGAGACAGCTTCGGTGCCGGACTTATATATTCCTTGCTCAATGGTTACGATTCACAGAAAGCTATCGAGTTTGCCGTGGCGGCAAGCTGCCTCAAGCACACGATAGAGGGAGATTTCAACCTCGTAAGCGTATCGGAAGTAGAAGCGCTTGCCGGAGGGAACGGAAGCGGAAGAGTCCAGAGATAAGCAATCAAATTTACATAAATAAGAACATCCCCCGTCGCTTTGGCGACGGGGGATGTTCTCATCATGTTACAAAAAGCTACACTCAGAAAAGCTCTTTTCTCACGATGGTCTGATATTTGTCGGGACCGACAGAGAACATAATGACGGGTACTCCGAGGAGCTCTTCGATCTTCTCAATATAGCGGCGGCAATTTACGGGAAGCTCTTCATATGAACGAACACCCGTGATATCCTCGTCCCAGCCGTCCATCTCTATATAGTGCGGTTCGCACCTTGCAAACTCGTCGATCTTTGCCTTGGGCGCGAAAAGCTTCTCACCCTCAAAGGTATAATAATCGCATATTTTGAGTTTTTTGATTCCCGAAAGTATGTCAAGAAGCATCATTGAAAGTCCGGTAAATCCGTTGACGTTACAGGAATACTTCATAATAACCGCATCGTACCAACCGATTCTTCTCGGGCGTTTGGTAGTTGCGCCATACTCACCCGCGCGGTCTCTTATATCCTGCGCGAGCTCGGGCCGGTCGTTGAGCTCCGTCGGAAACGGTCCCTCTCCCACGCGTGTGGTATATGCCTTTGTGATGCCGACTATCTCGTCAATCTTTGTCGGGCCGAGTCCCGTGCCGGTGGAGACACCTCCGGCAGAGGGATTGCTCGAAGTGACAAAAGGATATGTTCCGAAATCGATATCAAGCAGAGTGCCTTGTGCGCCCTCCATGAGTATCTTCTTTCCCGAGTTATAGGCGTCGTTAACCATCGTTATCGTATCTGTTACCATGGGACGTATACGGTCGGCAATTGCCTGATATTCCGCATACGAGGACTCAAAATCAATCGGCTCGCCGCCGAAATGGGTCAGCTCGTCGTTCTTCAGCGTGAGCGTATCACGGTATATTTCCCTGAAATCCGCGCTTACGAAGTCGCACATACGGATTCCCGTTCTCGCTATCTTATCAGTATAACAGGGTCCGATACCCTTTTTGGTAGTACCTATTTTCCTTGCGCCGAGCGCCTCCTCCTGAAGTCCGTCAAGCGTTCTGTGATAATCAAAAAGGACGTTTGCGCGGTCGGAAATATAGAGATTTTCACACGCAAAACCTGCCGCCTTCAGACCGTCAAGCTCCTCAAGCAACGCCTTGGGATTGATGACGCAGCCGTTTCCGAGGATATTTACGACGGACGGCTTGAATATACCCGAGGGCACGATATGGAGCTTATATGTGTTGCCGTCGAAAACAATGGTGTGACCGGCATTGTCGCCGCCGGAAAATCTGACCACAACATCGGCCTGCTCCCCGAGATAGTTTGTGATTTTGCCTTTTCCCTCGTCACCCCAGCAGGCGCCGATTACAACAACGGATTTACCTTTTCCCATGTTACCTTTACCTCTGTATTTTCATATTTGCAAGTACAATATCAATACCGGATAAACACGATTCCGGCAAAACGAATCACGCGGAAAACATTTCCGTCAGCCGCGAACCATTAAAGTATACCATATCTGCGCGGGAGAGTCAATGGATTTGAAAATATGTTTATGTAAAATAATTGTTAAGCGACTCTGCAACAGATGCTACGCTTTATGATATATCGCATCCGCCGCATAAAATTTTACCATATGCTCCTGCCTTTGTCAAGCGCGAGCGCTCGGTGATCGGAAATGTTTTTTGAATCTTTCGTGATTTTTCGTCATCGCCCCTGAGCGGTTCCGACGTAGGCGATACATATTCGATATATTTCAATATGTTCTTTTGGGTATAATACAGGATCGTCCGAAACTGTACTTATCAGGTATGTATTGACTCAGCAAGGATACATTCTAAAAAATGAAGTGTATTACAAAAAGACCGCGCGTTATGGAATTGACATAATACCGGAATTTATCTATAATTATCTCATGCAGAGAGCAAATTAACCATAAGATAACATGATTACCTACTTGATTTATGGGAATTTGCTCTAAATGCGGGGGCGATATCGGCAGAGAGCTAATTTCGTACTTTCGAAAAGATATTTACACCGAACTCAAGCCTCCCGGCAAACAATTTTACAGAAAGGTTAGGTAGTTTATGAAAAAAAGAATCCTATGCCTGATTTTCGTGGTCTTGTTGCTTGCACCCGGATCTCTCTTATCGTGCCGTAAAGAAAAGGATGACGGTGAAACGACAAGTCAGGCAGAGACCGAAGAGACCGAAACCGACTTCGGCGTGCCTGTTAAAAAGATCAGCGACGGAGAACCGTTGAGCGTAAACATTCTGACTCTGAACGGTTCAACACTTCTTGAGGGCGGAGAAAACGATACCGATGTGGTTTCCAGAGCCATTCACAACCGTACAACGTGGATAGAGGAAAATTACGGTGTCGATCTGGAGCTTACGCTGGTCCCCGATGGGAGCGACTATTCGACAATGTACAATTCGTATATGGGCGGTCTGCGCACCTATGATATGCTTATGCCGCACTGTACGAAGTTCATATCATCTTTTCTGACATCGGGTATGTTGGCTGATCTCAACGAGATGAATTACATAAACACCTCGAAGCCGTGGTGGAACCAAAGTCAGGTTGAGAATTTTACCGTAAACGGGAAACTATTTTTCGGGACCTGTGATTTTACCCTCAACCGGCGCGGCACCAATACAATCGTCGCAAACCGCGATAAGTATGCCAACATGAATTACGGCAATTCAATTTATGACGTTGTTCTTAACGGCGAATGGACGATGGAGAGAATGAAAACAATCTGCGTTGATGCTGCCGACGAGGAAAAACACGAGTACGGACTGGCATTTAATGTCAATCTCTGCTCTCTGTTCTATTACTCAAGCGGCGAAACGTTGCTTAAGCGCGGCGATGACGGAAAGCTGGTGCTTAAGTTCGACGTCCGCAAATGTAACGATATCGCAGAGAAGGTGTACAACATTCTCATTGGCCCTCAAACCCTGCAGGATGCATGGTATAATTCTTCATTTGCATCAAGCGAAGGTTGGAAGGCGTTCTCAAACGGCAGCGCTTTGCTTCTTTCGATGGATATTACCGAGTTTGGACATATGATACGCCAGCTCGATTTCAATACTGCTTTTCTTCCTTACCCGAAACTTGAAGAGGGTCAGAAGGATTACTGCTCGGTCAGTGCCGTAGGTATTATCGGAATTCCGGCTGATGCCAAAGATCCGGATTGCAGCGCATTGATACTTGAGGCCTGCAATATTTTCAGTTACAACAATTTCCGTGAGGTGTATTTCAACAACTACCTCTCCTATCAGCTCTCAAGAGACGAACGCGACTATAAGATATTGGAAATGATTCTGGATAACACGATCTATGACCTGGGATACACCCTCGACCTTGCGGGTACGACCCAAGGACGTGGTGTCGGTATGCTCAAGTCGATAGTTATTGACAATCTCAATTATAATGCTTCCTCGTACATCAAGAAATACGAGGAGCCGCTTGCAAAGCTGTTTGACGAAACGATCTCCAAGATCTATTGACACTTGCCGTAACCAAATGTTCAACCCATCAGGAATAAATATCAAAAAATCATAAAAAATGAAGGGAGTAATTTCAACAATGAAAAGAAAACTATTTTGTGTTCTTCTGAGTTTCGCTCTGTTGATATCCGCACTTATTATACCGACAGGCGCTGTTATCGACCTTGAGAGTGAGAGCGTAAGCTGGAGTGACAGTTCATGCCTGAAGCTCCGCGCCCCGGGATATAAAGATCATCCGATCTATATGTCTTTCGGAAAAGAGATCAGTACAAATTCGACCGTGACTTTCTATTATATGCCGGATAGTGCCAATGCAGGGGTAGCAAATTATTTTAACTTTTCTCTGGTAAAGGGATACTACGATGTAACGAACGGTGGACAGTCGGATAATCTGCTGACCGGTATCGGCTGGGATATTTATTCCGGCGGGACCGCAATGAACGTCAATCAGTATGATAACGGTTCGAGCGATTGGCAGAACAGCAAGTACCGTGCGCTTCCCGACACGTGGAGCCGTATCGATATGCTTGTGGATTTCGATAACAAAACCATGACCGCTTACCTCAATTACGAAATAGTGGGAACGGCGGCATTCAAAAACGATCTTGACTGCTATTCGGCTATACTTCTTCCGTTCCGCCTTAATACCGCGTTTTACTGCCGGATCGACAATCTTATGATCACGGACGGTTGCAACGTTCCCGCGCGCGGAGATATAGCGTCAAACCTTTCCGCAGAAGCGCTTAAGTCAAGCAGGACCTCCGTTCTTTACTTCGATACGTTTGACGACGCTTCAGTAATATCAAACAATAAAAGCGTTATCGGTACCGCGGGTACGGTTTACTGTGCACGTCAGGGTTACCAAGGTTATCTACTGGAGATCGATACCGACAACGGCATGGCGATGCAGAGGAGCGGAAGTATGTTCCGCGGTTGTCAGGAATCTGCGGCTGTCGACGGAAAATTCAACGTAAGACTTGTTTCGACCGTTGATTCGCTTGACTACGCAAAGGTAGGATACCGCATATCCGTCAACGGAAAGGCGGCAGTTGATGTCCACTGCAAATGCGTTTACAATAAACTGCTCGGCTCCGATGACAACGGGATCGCGATCGAGTACACGGCGCTCGGTTCATTTGGGGCAAATTACATATATGCTCTGACAGTGAAAGGAATTTCGGAAACCGGAACTGTTTCTCTCGGAGTTGTGCCTTATGCGGTCGACGCACAAGGCAAGACAATTCTCGGGACGGCTTATACCGTTACCTATACCGACGGAGCCGCAACGATAACGGCGGACTGATTGCGAAAGGAGAAAAATATGAAAAAGAAATGCTA
>JBJDZF010000413.1:0-8765 GCA_051867855.1 Eubacteriales bacterium | reverse complement strand
GACCTTGCCGAGCTGAACGCCATTGTCGGCGGCAAGGAGATGGACTTCAAGTACAAGGACTGCAAAAAGGAAATGGACATGGTCAACAAGGCGTTCATCGAGACCATGATTGAGGGAGATTACAACGGCCGCGGCTTCCAGTATCCGATACCGACCTACTCGATAACAAGGGATTTTGACTGGTCGGATACCGAAAACAACCGACTTCTCTTTGAGATGACCGCAAAGTACGGCACACCGTATTTCTCCAACTATATAAACAGCGATATGGCTCCGAGCGACGTGCGCAGTATGTGCTGCCGTCTGAGACTCGACCTGCGTGAACTCCGCAAAAAGTCGGGCGGCTTCTTCGGGAGCGGGGAAAGCACCGGATCAGTGGGAGTTGTCACCGTAAATATGCCGAGGATCGCATACCTTGCCGCAAACGAGGAGGATTTCTACGCGAGACTCGACCACATGATGGATATTTCCGCACGCTCTCTCAAAATAAAGAGAACGGTTATTACGAAGCTGCTCAATGAAGGACTCTATCCTTATACAAAGAGATATCTCGGCACGTTTGCCAACCATTTCTCGACGATCGGTCTTATCGGTATGAACGAGGTCGGACTGAACGCCAAGTGGCTACGCGCGGATATGACGCATAAGGAAACACAGGAGTTTACCAAGGATGTGCTCAATCATATGCGGGAGCGCCTCTCCGAATATCAGGAAAAGTACGGAGATCTCTACAACCTCGAGGCAACACCTGCGGAGTCGACGACATATCGCTTTGCAAAGCACGACGTCGAGCGCTTCCCCGATATAATCACGGCGGCGGACAAGGGCAATACTCCTTATTACACCAATTCCTCGCATCTGCCCGTGTCCTACACGGCTGATATATTCGACGCCCTCGACATTCAGGATGAGCTGCAAACGCTTTACACCTCCGGTACGGTATTCCACGGCTTCCTCGGAGAAAAGCTGCCCGACTGGAAGGCGGCGGCAAATCTCGTGCGCAAGATCGCGGAGAACTACAAGCTGCCGTATTACACGCTTTCACCCACATATTCCGTGTGCAGCGAGCACGGTTATCTCGAGGGAGAACAGTTCACCTGCCCGCACTGCGGCGCAAAGACGGAGGTCTACAGCCGGATCACAGGATATTATCGCCCCGTTCAGAACTGGAACGACGGAAAAGCGGAGGAGTACAGGAACCGGAAGCTCTACAATATTGGTGCTTCCATGAAAAAGCGCGGATATGACGTAGCCGACGGGGACGTATGCGCAGATGAAAATGTCTGCGGTCAGTCGGATGCCGCACAGGTATGTACGGATGGGGCACGCATTATCCTGTTTGCCACAAAGACCTGCCCGAACTGCAAAATGGCTGAAAGATTCCTTGACGGAAGCAATATTGAATACGAAAAGATATATGCCGACGAGGCACCGGAGCTTGTTGCCGAATACGGGGTAAAGCAGGCGCCGACGCTCGTCGTTGTAAGCGGAGACGAAACGGAAAAGATCGTCAACGTCTCCAATATCAGAAAATTTGCGGACGCCGCAAAGAGCGTTCCCGTATGAGGTGTCGGTAAATGTACGATATAGTCATCATAGGAGCGGGACCCGCAGGACTGACGGCGGCGCTGTATGCCGGACGCGCCGAAAAATCGGTGTTGGTGCTCGAAAAGGAGAATTTCGGCGGGCAGATAACCTTCTCGCCGAAGGTGGAGAATTATCCCTCCTGCCCGGGAGTAAGCGGAAATGAGCTTGCGGAAAAATTGCTTGATCAGGCGCTTGAGAACGGCGCGGATGTGGAATCGGCACGCGTACTCGAGGTTAATGTCACGTCGGACGGCTACGAGACGGTGACGGATGAGGGAACATTCACTTCACGGACGGTGATAATCGCCGCTGGCTCTAAGCACCGCAGACTCGGGCTTGCGCGCGAGGAAGAGCTTACCGGCGAGGGAGTGTCCTATTGTGCGGTATGTGACGGTGCATTCTACGCCGGAAAACGTGTGGCGGTCATAGGCGGCGGAAACACCGCACTTCAGGATGCGGTGCTTCTTGCGGATCTTTGCGAGAAGGTTACTGTCGTCCAGAATCTCTCCGAAATGACAGGGGAGAGCAAGCTGGTCTCAAAGCTTCGTTCGAGAAAAAACGTCGAATTTCTGTTCAACACCGTCGTTACTGAGCTTGTCGGAAATGAAAGGCTTGAGGCGGTAAAACTCTTTAATTCCGTGAATGAGGAATATATGACCCTCGGGGTAGACGGGATTTTCGTTGCGATAGGTCAGCAGCCCGAGAACGATATTTTTTCAAATCTTGTCGACATAGACGAACGGGGATATATAGTGTCGGACGAAAACTGTCTTACACGCAGTCGCGGTGTCTTTGTGGCGGGAGACTGCAGGACAAAATCCGTAAGGCAGATAACCACTGCCAATGCCGACGGCGCCGTTGCGGCGCTTGCGGCGTGCAGGTATATCGACAGTGTGTGAATTTGGCACGCAACGCGGGGGAGAGCCCCTTTAAAAGGCTCTCCCCCGCGTTGCTTTACGGCTTATCCCCGCGTTTTGCGGGGAATAATATTATTATAATAAAAACAATTATATCACATATAGAATAAAAAGTCTACATTTTTGACTAAATCGGTGCCGGAAAAACAATAAAACGTCAGAATAACGGAAAAAATACTTTTTGTCGAGGTCGTTTCTGCTTTTTTTACAGTTGACTCTGCAATTCGGGAATGCTACAATGGGTACAGGCAAATAAAAGTAAGAGAAGAAGAAATCCGGAGAGAAGAAATGAATTTGTTTGATTGGCTGACACTTGTCGGTGGGCTTGCGCTGTTTTTGTTCGGTATGAATTTTATGAGCGATATGCTCAAGAAAACGGCAGGCAGAAAACTTAAGACCGTACTCGGAAACATTGCATCAAAGCCCGCAAAGGGCTTTTGGCTCGGTCTGCTTGTGACCGCAATTATACAGTCGTCCTCGGCGACCACTGTCATGATCGTGGGATTTGTAAACTCCGGGACAATGCAGCTCGGTCAGGCGATAAGTACAATTATGGGCGCTAATGTCGGTACGGCTGTGACTTCGTGGATCACGGCGCTTTCGGGAATAGGCGAGGGCGGCAAGGCGGTCGGAACGATACTGAACTTTTTGAAGCCGTCAACATTTACGCCTGTTGTGGCGATAATCGGCGTATTCATGTATATGTTTTCAAAAAGCGACAAAAAGAAAAATCTGGGCATGATAATGCTTGGATTTGCGGTCCTCATGACCGGTATGCAGACCATGTCCTCCGCGGTAGAGCCTCTCAGGGAAAGCGAGGCGTTCAGGTCGATATTGCTGATGTTTGAAAACCCGATACTCGGCGTTCTTGCGGGCATGGTGCTTACGGCGGTAATACAGAGCTCGTCCGCGTCTGTGGGTATACTTCAGTCCCTGACCGTGACGGGTGCCATCACCTTCGGAAATGCGGTGCCGATAATACTCGGTCAGAATATAGGCACCTGCGTGACCGCGCTGTTGTCGTCCGTGGGAACAAACAAAAACGCGAAGCGGGCGGCGCTCGTGCACCTGTATTTCAACGTATTCGGCTCAGGCATATGCCTCGTGCTGTTCTATATATTGAAGAATGTTTTCCGGCTGTCGATTTTTGACGGCGGAATAGATATGTGGGGCATTGCGGCGGTACACACGCTGTTCAATATCATAAGCGTAGTGATACTTGCTCCCATGTCCCGTCTGCTCGAAAAGCTCGTGCTTGTCAGCGTGCGCGACAAGGAGAGCGAGGACAAGAAGACTTATCTCGACGAAAGACTGCTGGCAACCCCGTCGGTTGCCGTTCAGCGAAGCCGTGAGGCTGTCGCCGCCATGGCTGACATATCATGCGAGGCGTTTGATCTTTCCGCGGAGTTACTCTCGGGATACGATGAGAAAAAGGCGCAGACTATCCGTACACTCGAGGACGATGCGGACAAATATGAGGACAGCGTCGGCTCCTATCTCGTCAAGCTGTCGGGACATGCCGGACTTGAGGAAGAGAACAGAGTGATAAATATGCTTCTTCACCTAATTGGAGATTTCGAGCGGATTTCCGACCATGCCGTGAACATCACAGAGTCTGCGCAGGAAATAGCTGATAAAAATGTGCGCTTCAGCGAGAGCGCGTCGCGCGAGTTAGGTGTGCTCTCGGACGCAGTAAAGGAAATAGTACGTCTGTCGCTCGAGGCATTCAAGAACGAGGATTGCGATAAGGCTATGCTTGTCGAGCCGCTCGAGCAGGTTATCGACAATTTGAGAGACGAGATCAAATCAAGACATATCGACAGACTGCAAAAGAATATGTGTACTATCGAGATGGGCTTTATACTCTCGGATCTGCTGACGAACTTCGAAAGAGTGGCGGATCACTGCTCCAATATCGCCGGGTGCATCATCGAAATATCAAAGTACAAAACCCTTGAGGTACACAGCTTCCTCAACGATTTCAAAAGCAAGGACGCGGCGTTTGCCGAGAACTACGACAATTATTCCGCGAAATATCACTTGTGAGCAGACGCTGTTTCGACTCCGAATCGGCAAAAAGAACAATCTTTGACGGATTATTGACCGTTTCGTTAAAAAGTTGTGATTAACGACCGAAAAATTATTATATTTGTACATTGAAATTTTGTGCCTTTTATTGTATAATAAATTATCATTTTCCACGAAGAGGCAAGGTATGAGGCTGCTCGAAGAAAAAATTGCGGCAGAGGGAAAGGTCTACGAGGGAGATATCCTCAAGGTGGACTGCTTTCTCAATCATCGCATAGACGTGCGCTTTCTCTGCGAGATCGGCAAGGAGTTCCACAGACTGTTCGCCGACTGTGCCGTAAACAAAATACTCACCATTGAGGCGTCGGGGATAGGCGTCGCGTGCCTTACCGCGCAGTTCTTCGACGGCGGCATCCCCGTGGTTTTCGCCAAAAAATCAAAGACCAAAAACATCAGCTCGGCGGTATATTCTTCAAAAGTGGTTTCATATACACACGGAAAGGAATATGACGTCGTTGTGTCGCGCGAATTTCTCGGAGCTGACGACAGGATACTGATCATAGACGACTTCCTCGCGAAAGGAAGCGCACTTGAGGCTCTGCTCGATATCGCTTCGCAATCGGGGGCAACGGTCGTCGGTGCCGGAATCGTCATTGAAAAGGCATATCAGGGTGGGGGAGAGCTCATAAGAGGGCGCGGAATACGCGTCGAGTCTCTCGCAAAGATCGGATCCATGAGTCCCGAGGACGGTATCCGTTTCTGTTGAACGGGGTATATACAGGTAATTTTCCGGAGGACAAGCCGGTCAGGCGCGGCTTTCGGTTGATTAATAAACCAAATCAAACAAAAAAGACGGAGGGAACATCAAATGTTCAAAAAATTACTTTCTCTCGTGCTTGCAGTGTTTATGCTCGGCATGACTGCTGTCGGATTTGCGTCCTGCTCCAAGGATAAGGAAGACGCAAAGAACATGAAGTTCGGCATCATTCTTGTCGGAGACGAGAACGAGGGATACACTGCGGCTCATATCGACGGTATCAAGGCTGCTATGAAGAAGCTGAATATCGCCGACGATCAGGTTATCTGGAAGTATACCGTTACCGAGGATGAAAAGTGCTTCGAGGCGGCAGAGGACCTTGTCGGAAAGGGATGCAAGGTCATCTTCTCCAACAGCTACGGTCATCAGACTTATATGGAGCAGGCTGCAAAACAGTTCACGGATGTTCATTTCGTTGCCGCAACCGGAGACACCGCGGCAAAGAGCGGACTTTCCAACTTCAGCAATGCGTTCACCAATGTTTACGAGTCGAGATACGTTTCCGGTATTGTTGCCGGACTCAAGGTCAAGGAGCTTGCTGAGGCAGGCAAGCTGACAGACGCAAACAAGGATGCGAACGGCAAGGTTAAGATCGGTTACGTCGGCGCTTACCCCTATGCAGAGGTCGTTTCCGGATATACCGCATTCTTCCTCGGAATCCAGTCCGTTTATGCTGACGTTTCCATGGAAGTGACCTACACCAACAAATGGTTTGATATAACCAAGGAGAACGAGGCTGCAAAGATGCTCGTCAACAGAGGTTGCGTCATCATCGGTCAGCACGCAGATTCCACCGGCGCTCCCACGGCAGTTCAGGAGCTCAACAAGGCAGGCAAGGTTTGCTACTCCGTCGGCTACAATGTAGATATGCTCAATGTTGCAAAGGATGCCGCTCTTACCTCCGCTACCAACAACTGGGGCGCTTACTATGAGTACGCTATGGACGCTGCTCTCAAGGGCGAGAAGATAGTTACCGACTGGGCAAAGGGTTATGCCGATGGCGCTGTTGCTATCACAGATCTCGGTTCTTCCTGCGCAGAGGGTACCCAGGCTGCAGTTGACAAGGCTATCGCCGATATCAAAGCAGGCACTCTCAAGGTGTTTGACGTTTCCAAGTTCACCGTAAGCGCAGAATCTCCCGCTTATACCGTTGACGCAGACAAGCACATTGTTACCGCTTTCGCAACCGATACCAACGGTGACTTTGTCAACGATAAGGACAATGTGGTTGAGAACGGCTACTTCAGCGAGTCTACGCTCCGTTCCGCTCCGTACTTCTCCATCAGGATCGACGGTATCACAGAGCTTGTCGATTCGGGTAACTGATTAATTTAAGATCTATTTTGACGGAAACCGACTATGTCGGTTTCCGTCAGGTTCGTATTTTTTGAAATATCCGCTTTGACGGATATTTATTTGATTTATGAGGATTTTCCCGGAAGGAGTGTATATATTGGAACAGGCGCCTGCAATCAGGATGGAAAACGTAACAAAAAGATTCGGCAGCATTGTGGCGAACAATCATGTCAGTCTTGAAGTCAGACACGGAGAGGTGCTTTCACTGCTCGGCGAGAACGGGAGCGGGAAGACTACGCTGATGAATATGCTTTCCGGCATATATTTTCCCGATGAGGGTGAGATCTTCGTCAACGGCAAAGAGGTGATGATATCATCTCCAAAGGACGCGATTGATCTCGGCATCGGAATGGTACACCAGCACTTCAAGCTCGTAGATGTATTGAGCGCCGCCGAAAATATTGCACTCGGCATGGACGAGAAGGGCAGATTCGACCGGAAAAAGGTTGCCGCAAGGGTGCTCGATATCTGCGTAAAATACGGTTTTGACATCGACCCCAACCAGAAGGTATACAATATGTCTGTTTCACAGAAGCAGACGCTCGAGATAGTAAAGGTGCTCTATCGCGGCGCGGAGGTGCTCATTCTTGACGAGCCGACCGCGGTGCTTACGCCTCAGGAGACCGAGAAGCTGTTCAAGGTAATTCGCAATATGCGCGACAGCGGAAAGGCGATAGTTATTATCACTCATAAGCTCCATGAGGTTCTTGAAATTTCCGACAGGGTTTCCATACTGCGCAAGGGCGAGTTTATCGGAACGGTGGAAACCTGTGACGCAAACGAAACTATGCTGACCGAAATGATGGTAGGTCAGAAGGTCAAACTGAACATAGAACGCGACGAACCGATAAATCCCGTAAAACGGCTTGAGCTGAAAAATCTTACCTGCTACGCCGCTGAGGGGAACAAGGTTCTTGACAATATATCCTTTGATGCGTACGGTGGAGAGATACTCGGTATTGCCGGAATATCCGGATGCGGTCAGAAGGAGCTGCTCGAGTCGATTGCCGGGCTTCAGCCGACAGCCCAGGGCAGCAGCATAGAATTTTTCCCTCCCGACGACGAAGAGCCGAAGCAGTTGATAGGAAAGACACCGAGGCAGATAAAAGAGCTGGGAATAGCGCTTTCCTTTGTGCCGGAGGACAGGCTCGGAATGGGACTCGTGGGTTCCATGGGTATGTCCGAAAACATGATGCTTAAAAATTACGGTAACAGTCACTCCTTCTTCACCGAAAGAAAGGCGCCGAGAGAGCTTGCCGAAAAAATAAGGGAAGAGCTGGACGTGGTTACGCCCGGACTCAATACGCCCGTGAGAAAGCTTTCAGGCGGAAATGTCCAGAAGGTGCTGGTAGGTCGTGAGCTTGCGGCGTCTCCCACCGTTCTGATGACGGCGTATGCTGTACGTGGACTTGACATAAATACCTCATATACGATATACAATCTGCTGAACGAGCAAAAGAAAAAGGGAGTCGCCGTAATTTATGTCGGCGAGGACCTCGATGTTCTTGTGGAGCTGTGCGACAGGATAATCGTTATGTGCTCCGGGCGCGTCAACGGTATCGTCGACGCGCGGAACACCACAAAGGAACAGATCGGATTGATGATGACCAAAATAGACAGGAAGGAGGAGCGTGTCGATGAACAGCAGTAAGACCGACGGCGTGAAAGAAAAAAAGGAATCGCGCCGAGAGCCTCTTGTCAGAATTGCAAGAAGAGACGCCCTTCCTCAATACAAGGCGTGGGGAATAAGAGGTGCCGCGATACTGATCTCTCTAATTGTGTGCGGATTTATTATATTCGCAATTACAAAAATGAACCCTGTTAAAGTGTACGCCACCATGTTCGAGGGGGCTTTCGGAACGGAGAGCAGAACATGGATAACGATCAAGGACGCCATGCTCCTCCTCTGCGTTTCGGTTGCTTTGGCGCCTGCATTCAAAATGAGCTACTGGAACATCGGTGCCGAGGGACAGGTGCTCGTCGGCGGTATCGCTACTGCGGCGTGCATGATATATTTCAAAAATCTTCCTGCACCCTTGCTCTTTATTGTGATGATTATT
>JBJDZF010000412.1:0-2028 GCA_051867855.1 Eubacteriales bacterium | reverse complement strand
ATAGCTTCTTGCTCTTGCGATCTTTTCTATGGAATGCGGGATCATCTTTTGTCCTGAGAATCCGGGGTTTACCGTCATTATAAGAAGGCCGTCAATATCGTCAAGCACGTCACGGGCAACTTCAATAGGTGTTGCGGGATCGAGCGCCAAGAGCGTCTTAGCTCCCTTATCCTTAATTCTTTGCAAAACGCGCTGAAGGTGCTTAGTTGTTTCGTAATGAATACTTACGTAATCTCCGACACCGATAGGAAACCACTCGATCGTCTGTTCGGGTTGTTCTGTCATAAAATGAAAATCAAGAGGTATTCGGCTTGCGCACTTAAGCTGTTTTGCAAAGTCTGTGCCAAGTGTTAAATTGGGTACGAAATTGCCGTCCATAATATCTATATGTAAAAGCTCGATATTAGCTTGTTCGAATATTTTAAGCTGATCTGCAAGGTGCAGATAATCGCAACACATCAAAGATGGAGCCAACTTGTACGTCATATTACATCACCGCCATAATCTTATTGTAAAACTCTTTTTTGTCTCCAATGACTGCAAAGGCGCGATCGGCTTCGTAAAAAGGAAACTTATGTGTAATCAATCTTTCGGGAAAGATCTTTCCGTCGGCGATCGCCTGTATGCTCTCTTGCCAATCGTTGGTTGTTGCGGTAAAATCGTAGTTCCAGCTGCCCGAAAAAACTCGCGGAACATCACTTCCGCAAATACCGGCTGCCTTAACCTCAATAACGTAATACCCTTCTTTGGCTGAAATCTTTTCGGATTCTTGTATTTCAATTTTACCGATACCTTCAATTGAACACTTTATTTTCATCACCCCTCTTATTCGAGGTTATTATATCATTTTTGCTTGAAATCAGTCAATGTGAATTGGCATGATTGACAAACAATCATTATTATGATAAAATTCAATCATAATCCGATCATTTTGATTGATTTTGGAGGCGTTATGTCGGAAAATTTGCGTCACAAAGAAATTTTGCATATTTTAGATGAAAATGGCTCTGTAAGCGTAAGAGCGCTGACGCGTATGCTTTATGTTTCGGAGGCAACGGTACGCAGAGATTTAGCGGAGCTGGAAAAAGCAGGGGCTCTCAAAAGGACTTTTGGTGGAGCGAAGCCGATACTTGATACAAATAAGCAGATACCGTTATTTATCAGAGAGTCGATGGATTCAAAAGCGAAAAGCGAAATCTGCCGCAGAGCTGCGGAGCTTATCTGCGATGGCAGTACAATTTTTGTCGACGGCTCATCCACAGCACAGTATTTGGTGAAGTATATTGCACAAAAGAAGGATATCATCGTGGTAACTTACAGTATAAAAACTGCAGAGCTGATGTGTCGGAACCATATTAAAACATATTGCGCAGGCGGTCTTCTCATAGAAAACTCCCTTGTGTGCACAGGACACAAAGCGATAGAATTTGCACAATCAATAAATACCGATATATCTTTTATATCGTGCAAGGGTGTCAGTCTGGATGGGAAATTTACCGATACCTCGGAGGAGGAAACGGCGATTCGCAGGGCTTTTATGAACAATTCACGCACTCGCGTGATGCTTGTAACGGGCAATAAAATCGGTACGTCCTATATGCATACGCTTTGTAAAGCGGATGAGATAGATTATATATTTTCCGATAGGGATATTCCGGATCAAATTCTTAAAAATACTTGTCGGTGAATACACACCCCCGACAGCTTCCGCTCAAGCACGAACCCATATTTTCCATAAGTAAAACGCTGTGTTCAAATCCACCGTTTTCGCGTCAAAATAGAAATATACAATCAGTTAATGGTATGCGGAACCAGGGTATTCGTCTACGTTGAAGACACCCGCTGCTTTACGCTACCGCGAGAGCGTGTGTCACTCTGCGCAGGAGTAGTTATGCGAACCTGATTTCGCGTCGCTTCGAAGCGTTAGTGCCGCATCCAAACTAACAAAAAAGCCACCCAAGGGAGAGGCTACTTACTTAAATAGTGGAATTGTCAAGAAAAGTGCAGTCAAAAAACTCACTAAAAAAT
>JBJDZF010000411.1:0-8878 GCA_051867855.1 Eubacteriales bacterium | reverse complement strand
ACATCCGAAAAGAGAGATACTCCGATCTCATGCCCGTTTATCGCTACCATGCTTACCGCAAAGCGTCCGTTAAGGCGAGTGCGGGTTGGGTCTCCGGGCTTATAATTGAAATTGCGTTTCCCGACGATCTCCCCGAAGAAGAAGGGATATCCGTCTGAAACGATATTCGAAAAATCGATCGTTTTCTTTCTTCCGCTCAGCACGAACGGGCCGTCAGATCTCAAGGCATTCGCTCCGCAATCCGCAAATCCCGTCTCCGACACCACGTCAAAAGCTCCGAAGAGGTAGATTGCTTCAATTTCCGTATCAAAGTTCAGGCAATTCCGAAGCGCCTCGTTGCCGCCTCCGTACAAAACCCTGTAAACCTCATCTCTCTGGAAGTAATCAAAAGCAATTTCAACGGTATTCTCACCGAGAAGCGTCAGTGACGAAATATCATACGTCTGAAAGCTTCTGTCAATTCTCCATCCGCCGTCGCTTTCCGCTTTTCTGCCGTTTACTTTAACCGACATATTTCTGCCGGGCTCACTTACAAGCAACAGCTTTTCCGGAACCGTCTCAACATCAAAGCGGTACATAAGCGACAGCCGTCCGGAAAACCGTTGACGCAGAAGATTGTCCCTTATGCGCTCGATCGGGCGCGTCTCGCTGTATTCTCCTCCGTTAAGTGACACTGCCGCCTTATCAAGAATAATTTTGTTTTCCGGAAGCGTACAAAGCGCAAAATCCTTTCCCGTTTCTATGTACCTCTCGTCCGCCGTGTACTCAAACAGCAACATTCCGGCACTGCTTTCCGTCAGAAGGACCGAAGCCGAATCGTCGAAATCATATAAAACCGTCACGGAACCGTCCGGATCTTTTCTTCCTCTTACGGGCTTGCTGTCGAGCGTCAGAAGATCGATCTTCTCAAGCCCATCACATCCGCATACGGAGATCTCGACATTATTATACCTTTTTTCTGATGTGTTTGCAATAAAAATTATGCGTCTTCCGTCTTTTTTTCTGACCTGCATATGTAGCGGGACATTTACGCCGTTACATTTAATTGAGATCCCGGACGCCGCTTTCAGCTCATCAAAGCTCATATTCGACTTAATAAACCCGATCTCGGCTTTCTTTCCGTCTATTCTGTCCGGCACGCAGTCATAAACGTAAACGCGACCGCCGTTTTTGACATATTCCCGAAGCAGCTCAACAGTAGATGAATCGAGGGTATAGCAATACGGAATCACTACCTTGTCATAACTGCACAGACCGATCCTGATTTTATTTCCGTCGACGCTGCCCATCATTCTCATGATCGTCTCATCGCCGAAATGGAAGGGTATCTGATTTTCAGAGAGCATTTTCACCAGCTTCTGATACTCGCTCTCCAGTGTTCCGATACTGTTGGCGTCATTGTGCTTGTAGTAAAGGTACGCGCTGTGTATCGGATGAATTACCAATGTATCCGCCGACTCCTCTCCAATAGACAGCGCCGAAACGAGATTACTGAAGTAGCGCTCGAAATCTCCGAAGTATTTATGCCATGGATTGTGTTCAGAATAATGGCACGGGAAGTCACGTTTTCTCTGCCCTCTTTCGGAATACGGGTACAGATGCTCGCAGATAACGTTCACGCCGCCCGCAAACTGCAACTCGGCGATCCGCTTAAGTTCTTTCGGCGTCACATCCCAACCGCAGCAGGCAAACATTTCGGAAAGCGCCCGTCTGCGCCCCGTCTGTGCGCAGACGGAACCGAGCTGTCTGGCACCGCTGATATCCTTGACATCTCTGCCGAGGTAGTCGATTCCCGGAATGTGCTCGTAAAGATAGAACGGCATAACGCCCCCGCAGCACATCATCTGCCCGGCAAGTCCCCATTCCTCTATTCCGTGCCCCGTCAGAAGAACACCGTTTTTATCGCACCACTCGTATACGATCTTCATAAAATTTTCGTAAAATGCTTCGTGGCACAGAAGGTGGTAATTATAGCGGAATTCTGCGGCACCGGCGTAATCGATAAACATTGCCGGCAATCCGTCGAGAACATCTTCACCGAAACGCCTCTTGTATTCACTTACGAATGTATCCGACCACGGAGTGCCGTACCTGAAATATTGGGGTTCATCCGTAAAGAATCCGGGCATTGTCTTTCCGAAATCGGCTTCTCCGATACGTTCCCGGTATTTTTCGTGTGTCAACTCAACAAAGCTTTTCGCAATTTCCGGATCCATTGTGTCTACATACGAAAAATCACGGTGCCGACGTATCACGATGTAACCGTCCGCACCGCACGGAGCGTTGATCCTTTTCACGCCTTCGCCGTCGCGTATGTACACGCCCAGAATATTTTCATCCTTCTCCGGGAAAGTGACTGCCGTTTCGTATTCAAGCGAGCAGGCGTGGTTTTTCGGGTCACGCAATAGCTCTCCCCCGGCAAATCCCGACGGCCATCCGTTTTCGTCGTATGCCCATGCCTCCATTCCGAGCCTCTTTGCCTCGTCTATACACGTCTTAACGTCGTCAAACCATTCATCCGACATATACTCCGTTTCAAGTCCGCTGCGGGCGTGCATAAAAAATCCCCTCATACCGAACCCGTACATATCGTTTATCTGTCTGATAAGCTCATCCTTTTGCAATCTGTCATTCCAGCTCCAGAACGGAATACTGCCGTGTTCTTTCGCTCCGAGGGATATCTCTTCGTTAATTTTTTCCACTTTTGCCCACCTGTATCATTTCTTCGTCATTCTCAGCCGGTCATCTCTCATAAAGACCGCCGCCTTGTCAGACCAGTCCTCATGGTATCTGCCGCGATTCAATCCGCCGCCGTGATCCGCAAACGGATACATATGAAACTCCGTGGGCACACGGTGGCGCACAAGTGCCTCAACGAATCGCAGCGTTCCGGATACCGGAACGCATGAATCCGCAAAGCCGTGCCATATAAAAGTAGGCGGCGTATCGTCGCTCACCTGATTCTCGAGACTGACAAGTTGCCTTTGCTCCTCGTCTGCAAAACCGTTACTGCCAAGAAGATTTACAAATGAATCCTTGTGAAATTCCCCGAGGCAGGATATTACCGGATAGCAAAGCACGAGCTTATCCGGGCGGCAATCTTCCCGATTCCTTCCCAGATAATCATCCAGGATCGGCAAATTCAGCAGTGTACCAAGCGACGCCGCGAGGTGTCCGCCTGCCGAAAATCCCATTACCGTAATATTGTCAGGATCGATTCCGTATTTATCTGCATTAGTCCGCACAAACCTCACGCTCCAGAGCCCCTCGCAAAGGCTTTGCGGAAATACTGCGGGCATACAGCTGTATTGAACCACAAACGCCGCAAAGCCCATATCGGCATACTTCTTTGCCGTCGGAGCGCCCTCATACTGCGCCACCACCTTATACGCTCCTCCCGGGAAGATTATCACGGCGGGCTTTTTTTCTTCCCCGCCGTCGGGAATGTAAGCGGTTATCGTTGCAACGAAGTCACTCTCGCCGCAGGTATGAATGTCAATCGGAATTACATTTTTTTGTATCTTATATCTTCTTTTCTTTCTGACTGATCTTTTATTATGCCCTTTGTGGGGCCACCGCAACCGTATGCGGCAACCCCACCGACTGCGCTGTTTCTGTTACGAATCAGCAACCGTATTGAAATTATTGCGTATTCCTTCCACCACTTTGTCAAGTTCATCCTCGAGCATATCGATATACTCCGAACGAATACTTACAAACTGGAATCCGTCCTGCGCCTTTATTGTCTGCGTGATTATTTTTCTCGCCGTAGAGGAGAAAACAAATCCTATATCAATTTCACGGTGCTCGAAAATGATCTGAAGCATTTCATATGATTCTTCGTCGCGGACTTTTCTGCGCTCAAGGGTCTTGTCGTAGAAAGCCTCGGTAAGCGTATCGACGGAAGCCGCGCTCATAGCACTCAGAAGTGTACCCACTTCCTCGGCGTTTGAGCTGTTTGCCAGGATCGACACACCGGTCGCATTACCGGGCTGAAGCGTACTTATGTATCCCTCTGCGGCTTCGTCATATTTCGGTATCGGGAGAATACCGAACAGAGTAGCCATGTTGCTTATCTGATCTCCGAGCAGAGTGGAAAGCGTACACGTACAGTAAAGTGACTGGTCGTTTTTGAATATGTTATAAAGCTCTCCCCAGTTGACGCCGAAATCCGTGTCATTGTCCCCGTAAACCTGCAGGTTTCTATTGCGCATTTTGTCGTATACGCCTTCTATCTTGTCAAGGAAGTTCCTGCTCTTCATATTGTTGACCGGAACTCCGTCACTGTCCTTGACAAACGTAAATGTATTCGCCGCGCCGAGATAAGCCATAGCCGCCTCAACCTCTGTTGCAATACCGTACATACTGAGTTCGGGATTTGCAACCGCCTTGGCACACGTATACATCTGCTCAAGCGTCCACTTACCATCCCTGACCAGCTGATAGTTGTCGTCAAGACCGTAATCTTCCACCATAGGCTGATTGAACAGGACACACCATGTTGCCATATCGTCTATAATGTTGATATCACCGCAAATAGTATAGTGATGTCCGAGCAAGGAAAGCGAATCATTGGTGTACTGATCCCACCACGGGTCATCAAGATTCACGGTATCAATGTCATTGAAATCGTATAGATACCCGCCTATTGCAAGTGAGTTTATCTGTTGGACAAACGGCATCACAAGCACATCGTAATCTCCGTCTCCAGACATATAAGCGGCAAAAGCGGCATCAAGATAATCCTTGTTCATTATCTGCGCTATCTTGCAGTTATATTTATTTTCAACGAGCTTGTTTCTGTTGTAGACCGCGTCGGGAATCGTTTCATTCAAAAGTGTCTCGCTGTACCAATCTATAGGTCTCCAGAGTACCGTAGATTCGGAATCGCGGGTGAGTATATTGAATGTCGATCCGCCGAAATCAACCGCCTCCAAATCATTGAAGGTCTTTTCGGCAACCGTTGTCTCCCCTGACGTATCGGTCATCTGAACAGACTCGGTCTGTCCGTCTCCTTCTTTCTTTTTACATCCAAAGGATGCGGGAATAAGCATAAGCAACGCCAATAATAGGCAAAGCTCCTTTTTTATAAGCCTCATATCAATCTCCATGCCGCCGCAGGCGGCTCAAATAAATATTGAAATTGCTCGTATTTGCAATGCAGATCAAAATGGGTTGGGTCCCATTTTGAGAGCAATTTGGGCGTGAAACAGATGAGTTTCAATACTAAATTGACTTATCTTTCACGCTAATCTCCCCAAGAATCAATCCAGACTCATCATATCCCACTCATTCAAGGCATCTGCATTGCTGTAAGTTATAATGTCCTTAAAATCCGCCCCGAACAGTTCAATTTCGGGCTTTGAAAAAGTGCGTTTCGTTTTCTGTTTCTCCATTTGACCGCCCCCCTTTATATCGAAGCGACATATGCGGCTGCCGCCTCATAATATGCATAAAGCGCTCTGAGAACATTGTCAAGCGTCGTACCGGTGTTTGTCGACATATTCATGATATATGTCATCGGTGAATACGATACCGTCATTGTTTCGGTGCCCTTTCCGATCGTCAGCACATTGGGCGTTCCGAGCCCATGGGCGCATATTCCGTCGCTTTTCAGTATTAAGGTATTCCCTTCCTTTGAGACCACCTCGGCTCCCGTAACCGTAATATCCGAATCGCTTACACCGTCCGCAAGAATCAGCTTATACAGAATTTCCGTCTTTGTCTCAAGTACGAGCGTTGCGCTGTCAAATGTCACACCGGTAACAGATCCGGTGATTTCGGAAGCATATTCGTCGCTCTTTGTGATTGTGCCGAGAGCAAGCGACAGGTTTTTGTTTGCAAGCGACTCCGTGTTATAACCGAAATATTCCTGCGCGTAACCGCCGTAGTTCAGCATCGCCTTTACAAGCTCCACTGTTTCGGCGGAATACGCATCGCTGTTGGATATAATGTATTCGGCATATGTCGTTGCGCTGTATGTATCGGTATAAAGCACGCTATCCCCGTCCTTTACCGACAGCGTCAGCTCATCAGCCATCTCCTTTGCAGCGATGTTGGCAGTAAACTTGTAGTATCCGGTCTTTTCGGTTGCGTAAAATCCTTCGGAGAAGGTCGCATTCAAAAGCTCCGTGCTTCCGTTGCTGATCACGACCGACGAATTATCCCTGACAGTTGCCGTATTCGGCTTTATAAAGAAGTTCACCCCTATGTCCCCGGCAAGTGTCAGGCTGTGTCCGCCGGATACGATCTTATCGTTCCCGACCTGTATCGAGGAGACCTCGGCGAGCGTCAGCGGCTTGTCATATATACGGATATCGTCAATGGTTATGTTTCCGCCCCAGGTAGACGCGGAAGCATTGGCTCTTCTGCCGAAGATAAGGGAGTTCGGATCGCTCTGGCCGGAGTCGCTGTTGTCCTCCGTCCATGTCTGGGTCGCGTCGGTTCTTGTAGTGCTGCATTCGATCCAATCGCCGTCACCCACCCTGAAAAATGTGGTAACGACAAACGAGCTTGACCCTGCCGTTTTATCATAGCTTACGGCAACGGTTATCCATGTGTCAGGGACATATCCGTTCATACCCGTAGTCACACAGGAGTTTTCACCCATTGAGTGCGGATTTGTACTGCCGAAAAGCAGGTTTGAATCGTTGATTCCGAGACGGAATGCTCCGTTCTGAGCCGCGAGCTCCATTCTGTCTGTCTTGCCGTCATCGGCAAAATTGGCATGAGAGGATTTGAATACGATAAAGATCGTCCTGTCTGCGGTTGTTCTCAACAGATCCTCAGAGTCCTCGGCATAGATATAATGATCGGAATTTGCGTTCTTCCAATCCGGAATGTAAGCAGTTCCGTCGCCTGCTGTAGACGAACCGTAAAGCTTCATAGTATCCGATGAGCTTCCGGCAGGTGCCTTGTCGGCAAGTGCATCGTCCCCCGTGCCGACAAAATCCCAATGGGAGATCAGATGATCGTCAAGAGTATCTTGAGCCGAGATACTGACAGATCCTAACAAGGTCGTCAAGAGCAACACTGCTGACAAAAGAGCAATAATTCTTTTCATAATGTTTCTCCTTTTTTATAAAAATTTTATTGGTGTCATATTATATTGGTTCGGAAATTCATTATTCAAACCGTAAGGGGATATGTTTTTTCCCGTCTGTTTTACTGAACATATCCTGCGGCAACGGCACCGTCAGACTCTCCGTTTACGCTGTCGCTGAGCCAGAAGGAATACAGCTTGCCGTCCTGCTCCATACTGAAACGGATCCTGAAATTCATGTCGTTGAGGAAGCTGAGATCCTCTCCGTTTTTCCAGGTGATCATCTTGCAGGTATCGTCTCCTCCGACCGCAATGCACTCATCCATTGAGAAGCCTTCAACCGTATTTCCGTTTTCGTCGAGTATCTCCGCCCTGAACGAATTCTCCGGGCAATCGATATTCACAAACAGGTATTTCTTGTTGTTACTCGTGCACAGCTTTCTTGTAAGAAGCTCGCCTTTACCCTCAAGGGAGGCAAAACCGTCGCGGCGGATAACCGCAATTCCGATAGACTGACTTGCGTGAGCATCCTTTTCCGGACCGTTGAAATACTTGTGCCCGCTGAATCCGCTGTAATAAATGTAGATGTTGTCATCATGCACTATCATTCCGCCTATCGAAGAGAATATGTACCCCTTATCCCATGAGCCGTCGACACGGGATGCGGAAATCAGAGGAGTGCGTTCCGGACGGTCGTAATAGAATCCGTCACGGCTGTATGCTGCCTGTATCTCATTGATCTTCGGATTGCCTGTTTTCTCTATAATATTATTTTCCGGTCCGCGCCATATGGTATATGATCCTATCATTATGCTCTCATATGCGATCGCGCTGAAATTGTACATCTGCGGGCAGACACCGCTTGCGGGGTCGACCTCGTCCCTGTTGTCGTTCTTAAGCCAGAATACGACATCGTCTTCTCCCCAGTCGAGCAATCCATCAAAGGTATCGGATTCTGCATAATATCTCACTCTGCCCACAAATTCCTTGCCCTTATAGAAGGTTTTGGCATACGAGCGCAGGCTGTTTATCCACTTGTGAGTGAATGCGTTGTAGAAAGCGGTCGTCATGTCTCCCGACAGACCGTTTGACAGACCACCCTTTTGTGTCCAATGGATCCCGTCGGAGGAAACATACAGGGTATGTGCGTAGTTGTGTTCATCCACGGTTCCCGGTATAATGAAATGACCGTCCTCCCCGTTCTGAAATTCATTGTAAAAGCTTTGAACAAACATTTTGTATTTTTCCGATGGGTCTGCCTCATAGTCGATAAACACCGAACAGGTTCCGAATTTTTCTTCTTTGTCCATAACGATGTTGCTGCCGGTTCCGTCCACGTCAACGCGCTGCCAGTTTATTCCGTCGAAGCTTACGCAGTATCCGACGGCATTGTTGAAGCCGACGTCATACCACATCTTGTATATGCCCTCCTGCATATCGTACCAGACGCCTCCGGCGCTCGTTCCGACATTGCTCCATCCGTTTGCGATCTCATTCTTTGCCGTACCCTTCAATACAGGATTTCCCTCGTATTTCTCGGCGGAATGGTAAACGGTCTCAAGGTCTGTTTCTTCAATCAGGAAGTTGTCGACAAAAAGCTGTCTTCCGACGGTGATATCGATCACCTCCGGACGGTATCCGCCCTCTTCCTCCGAAAGCAGATACGGCATGGTATACGGCTCATCCGTCATCGGGTCGACCGTTGTGGGCGGCCAGCTCTGTGGAAGCTCTATGCCGTTGTAAAGCAGTCCGTCCCCTGCCCTGTAATCGATTATTCCGTAATTTTTGATCTGCATCGCTGGTTTCTGTTCTTTCATTGGTTGCTCTGTCTCCTCT
>JBJDZF010000410.1:0-8941 GCA_051867855.1 Eubacteriales bacterium | reverse complement strand
TGATCATCGAGAGCAACGGAAAACAGGAGCTTTTTGAGGATATTGTTCCTCCTGTCGTAAACTCGAGAGATGATTTTCTCGAGGCTGTTAAAAAAAGCGGAATAGTGGGGCTCGGAGGTGCCGGTTTTCCGACTCTTCTGAAGCTCAAAACCGATATTTCAAAGATAGATACGCTTGTTGTAAACGGGGCGGAATGTGAGCCGTACATAACATCGGATACGCGTACCATGCTCGACGAGAGCGACATTGTTGCCGAGGGCATAGAAATGCTCATGAAATATTTTGAGATAGGAAGTGCCGTTGTCGGAATCGAGAATAATAAGCCCAAGTGTATTGAAATAATGAAGCAGGCACTTTCGGATGTAAAGGGCGCGCAGGTGCGCTCTATGCCGGCTCTCTATCCGCAGGGCGGCGAAAAGGTGCTTGTTTATCATACGCTCGGCAGAATTATCGGGGAGGGCAAGCTGCCGCTGGACGCGGGTGTCGTAGTAATCAACTGCACAACGGTTGCAGCCCTTGTCAAATACATAAAGACGGGTATTCCGCTCATTGAGAAATGCGTCACTGTCGACGGCTCCGCAGTGCGGAATCCGAAAAATGTGATAGCTCCGATCGGGACTCATGTATCCGATCTTTTCGAGTTTTGCGGCGGTTTTGTCGAGGAGCCGAAAAAGGTCATCTACGGCGGTCCGATGATGGGGATTGCCGTCAACGATCTCAACGCACCTGTGATCAAACAGACAAACGCCGTCCTTGCATTCACAAAGAAGGATGCAACGCCGCCTCCGGTAACGCCGTGTATCAAATGCGGCAGCTGTATCGAACACTGCCCGTTTGGGTTGTCTCCCGTTGAGATAGCGCGGGCTTACAAGGCGGGAGATGCCGCCATGCTCGAGGAGCTGAAAGTCAATCTCTGTATGGAGTGCGGTTGTTGCAGCTATGTCTGCCCCGCAAAGAGAAATCTCGTTCAGCGCAATAAAATGGCAAAGATCATGCTTAAAAACTATCAGATGTCGAAGAACGGAGGAGGGAAATAATGGACACCTTGCTTGTTTCACCGTCTCCGCATGTAAGGAGCCGCGTGTCGACGCGCAGTATAATGGCAGACGTAATAATCGCGCTCCTGCCTACGGCTGTTGCCTCCGTAATCTTGTTCGGAGCAAGGGCGCTCGCGATAATGGCAGTGTGCGTGGGCGTATGCGTTGCGTCGGAGTTCCTTTATGAGCGTATCCTGAAAAAGCCGGTTACGGTCGGGGATCTTTCGGCGGTTGTCACTGGAATTTTGCTCGCATTCAACCTCCCGATCGGAATACCGCTGTGGCAGGCGGCATTCGGCAGTGCTGTGGCAATCATTGTTGTCAAACAGCTTTTCGGCGGCATCGGGCGCAATTTTGCAAATCCCGCCATCACGGCGAGAATCGTCATGCTTCTCTCGTTTTCCGGCAGTATGTCCGCCTTTTCATCGGCACATGACGCACTCGGCGGCGCAACCCCGCTTGCCGCAATGTCGTCAGGCGCGGAGCTTCCGTCATTACTTGATATGTTTTTCGGAAAATATGCCGGATGTATAGGAGAGACCTGTACGCTCACGCTTCTCATCGGAGGAATCTACCTTATTGCGCGTAAGGTCATAACATGGCATATCCCGGTGATATACATTGGAACGGTATTTTTGTTCACGCTTGCGCTCGGTGAGGATCCCGTTTATCATATCCTCTCCGGAGGTCTTATGCTCGGGGCGATCTTTATGGCAACCGATTATTCGACCTCGCCCATGACAAAATGGGGCAAAGTGATTTTCGGTGTCGGATGCGGACTGATAACGGTCGTGATACGAGTATTCGGTAATTACCCCGAAGGAGTTTCCTTCGCAATCCTGTTTATGAATATTCTGACTCCGTATATCGATATGTGGACACGTAAAAAGCCTTTCGGAGGTGTTAAAAAATGAAAAAAGACACCCTGAAAAGTATAATAGTGCTGACTGCGATATGTCTTGTTATCTCGGTGGCAATGGCATTTACAAACGGAGTTACCGCACCCGTGATTGAAGAAGCGGAGGAAAAGGCGGCAGCAGAAGCGCTTTACACGGTTCTTCCGGACGCCACCGGATTTTCGGTGGTGGAGCTGTCGGATCTTCCCGAAACGGTCAGCGCGGTTTACCGCGATGACGGTGGAAGCGGATATGCCGTTATGCTCTCGGCTAAAGGATATGATTCATCAAAGCCAATGAGCATCGCGGTCGGAATCGGAAATGACGGCAGGATAACGTCATGTCATGTTGTCAGCGCAAGCGGAGAGACCTCCGGCATCGGAAGCAAGGTTACAAACGCCGATTTCCTCTCCGGATTCTCCGGTGGCGATTCTTCTCTTGAAGGTGTCGATGCCATTTCCGGTGCCACGATTTCTTCAAGTGCGTTTATATCGGCGGTGAAGGATTCATTTACCGCGTATAATATGGCAAAGGAGGCGGATGCGAAGTGAATAAGCTGCAAAACTTTCTCAAGGGAATTATCAGTGAAAATCCCGTTCTTGTACTCGTGCTTGGAACCTGTCCGACGCTCGCGGTAACATCTTCGGTCAAAAATGCGCTGGGCATGGGCGTAGCGGCAACCGCCGTTCTTCTGTGCTCCAATATGGCTGTCTCGGCACTTCGCCGCGTCATCCCCGACAAAGTCAGAATCCCTTGCTATATAGTCCTTATAGCGGGATTTGTCACTATGGTCGAAATGATAATGCACGCCTTTACCCCGGATCTTTACGAAGCGCTTGGGATATTCCTTTCACTTATCGTGGTCAACTGCATTATACTCGGACGCGCTGAAATGTACGCAAGCAAGCACGGTGTAATTGATTCCGCACTCGACGCTCTCGGAATGGGTATCGGCTTTACTCTTGCGCTCTTCGCTATGTCGTCCGTCAGGGAGATACTCGGAAACGGCTCCTGGTTCGGCATCAGAATACCGCTTATTTCCGAAAATCCGATCTCGATTCTCACACTTGCACCCGGAGGTTTTTTCGTGTTCGGTTGCATAATGGCGCTCGTCAACAAGCTGACACGTAAAAAGGGTGGGGCAAGGAAGGATTTCGGTTGTGCTAACTGCCCCTCCGCTGCACTTTGCGGCAAAAAGGAAGATTCTGAATGTGTAAAGGAGGGCGATGACAAATGATGAAATCACTGATCATAATACTTATGACATCCGTGCTTGTAAACAACTACGTTCTCTCCAAATTTCTCGGTATCTGTCCTTTCTTAGGGGTATCCAAAAAGCTCAATCAGGCGGCAGGTATGGGATGCGCCGTGATTTTCGTCATGCTCCTTGCAACGGCGGCAACCTGGCCGATACAGACGTTCATACTTGATAAATACAATCTTGTTTATATGCGCACGATCGTATTTATTTTAGTGATTGCCGCGCTGGTCCAGTTGGTTGAAATTATCCTTAAAAAATATCTTCCGTCGCTCCATGCGTCACTCGGAATTTATCTTCCGCTCATAACGACAAACTGCGCCGTGCTCGGTGTTACGCTTAACAATATAAACGACGGATATAATTTTCTCGAATCAATGGTGAATTCGCTCGGTTGCGGACTCGGATTCTTACTGGCAATGGTGCTCTTTGCAGGGGTACGTTCGAGACTCGAGGAGGCAAAGCCGCCGGAAGCGTTCAAGGGCCTGCCGATAACGCTTGTTTCCGCTTCGATAGTCGCGCTGTCTTTTTTCGGCTTTGCCGGTGTCGTCGACGGACTCTTTAAATAATGGACGCGTTGCAGCGTTTCATGGGTTCCGACCCATTTTGTCTGCTACGCAGACACAGTGAATTTCATAATATTTTTGTGCCGCCGCTTGGGCGGCGGAATGGAGATTGATATGAATCCGATTCTACTTGCTGCAATCGTTGTTTCGGCAATCGGAGCGCTCTGTGCTGTTATGCTTGTGGTTGCTTCGAAATTTTTCGCCGTAAAAGAGGACGAAAAATATAACAATATCAGAGCCTGCCTGCCAGGTGCTAACTGCGGTGCTTGCGGCTATGCGGGATGTGACGGTTATGCCAAGGCTCTTTCGCAGGATTCTTCGGTTAAAACAAATCTTTGCGTCCCGGGCGCCGATGCGGTTTCAAAACAGCTCGCGGATATACTCGGAGTTGAGTTTGAGGATGTGGTTGAGCAGGTGGCAGTCATCCACTGCTACGGTGATTGCAACCACACATCCGCAAAGATGGAATATGTGGGCATTCACAGTTGTGAGGCGGCAAAACTGCTTTACGGAGGTGAGGGGAAGTGCGTATACGGCTGTATGGGACTGGGTGATTGTGTCAGAGTATGCCCGCAGTCCGCAATTTGCATTGAGAACGGAATCGCACACATTGACACACGTAAGTGTATAGGCTGCGGTCTTTGCGCCAAGGTATGTCCGAGAAATCTTATTACGGTGATGCCCGACGTGGAACGTGTACTCGTTACCTGTAATAATACGGAAAAAGGCGCGGTGGTCAGAAGCAAGTGTACAAACGGTTGCATATGCTGTAAGAAATGCGAAAAGAATTGTCCCACGGGCGCCATTACGGTCAACAACAATCTTGCCTCGATAGATTACGGTAAGTGCATCAAGTGCGATGAATGTGCCAAAAACTGCCCGGTCGGCTGTATCATTATTTCCGATTTCAACGGCATGCACAGATACACCGAAAAAACTGACGAGAAAGTTAATGTGTGATCAATTACATTGTGAAAACAAACAACCAAGCCCTCCCCGAAAAGGGATGGCTTGGTTGTTGCTTTCTTTGGAATTGTTGAGAAAAGCTGTCATTTTGTGATCTTCAAAATATATTGCTTTCATTTATGTGAATACGCCCGAGAGAGTCATTTTTGGGCGGCAAGATCATAGTTGTCGGTCGCTTTCCGACGAGGCATCTCATATCTGATTACTCTGACAATCTCGGTACACGCCATGGCGATCACGATAACGGCGTGGATCAAAAAGAATTTCGAAAGGATAAAGGCGGTGGTGAAGAGGAAGAAGAACGCCGCATAATACATATTTGCCCGCCGTGGGTCCATCGTCTCTGCGATCTTCGAAAATTCTATAAACGGAAGTATAGCGAAAATGAGCACATAAAAGTACGAGATCGACGGTATCAGAAGCACTGCCGCAAAACATATAACATACCGTGAAAAGTCGCTCTTTGTATATACTGCGGCAAATGTCCCGAACGCAAAGAAAATGGCGAGTACCGTATAATTAAGGACCATAAACCCAACGGAGTCCGAGTCTTTGAACGGCACTATAAGATGGAACAGCTTGTAAAGCAGTCCGCTTATTGACAGATTATTGTTTCCGAGCAAACGGTTTTCATTGGACATGAAATTTCCGAGATTATCGAAAAATGCAGAGATGTCAACGATCCCGCGTTCGAACAGGCAGAATGACAGGAAGAAAACAACAAAGAAGTATATGGCGACTCGTATTGATTGCCATATTTTTTTATCTTTCAGGAGAAATACTCCGAAAAACAGCGGATAAATCTTTATGCACCCCGCAACGGCGAGACAGACATATGAAAGCTCACGGACTACCGCATTCTTGCTGTCCTTCAGACACAGAAAGAGAAGAACGAATATAAGGGAAAAATATATGGTGTTTCCCCTCATTGCGGCGTAAACAAACGGGGCGGAGCAGGTTATTATCACGCCCACCTTTAATAGCGTTTTGCCGTGAAGGTCGAATTTTTTGCCGATTAGAAATACAATAAGGGACGTGCAGATAATGAAGAAGAGCAGGATCGCAACCCAGAATTGCGGTGTGGTGACCACAATGGATGTAAGGTCATCGACCGAAAGTGTTTCGTTTGAATGTGCGGCGAAAACGCTTTTGCATATCAGTGCGAACGGATAAAGCATAATTATTGCGAGGGGCGGATACGAAGAGCCCTCCACAAGGTACGGGCTGTCCTCGATCGAGGTGTTCATAATTTCTACGAAATCCGAAAAAACGCAGAGAAGCCAGTCAAACGAGTCACTTCCGTTATAAAGCGACGCAAAGGCACAGATGTAATACAGAATTATTACGAGCATTCCGACAAAGCTACCGAAAATCGAAATCTTGAAGAAAAAATCAATAATATTATCACGGCAGTAGACATTTTTTTTCATTATCAAGTTTTTGTCTTTCCCCCTTTTTTGCTCCCGGGAGGAGATATGAGCGTGCAAAGCTGATGTGTTGCGAAAATATATGTAATTCGGATGAAAAAAGTACCCGAAAGGAATACGAATACACGGCATGAACAAATCCTTGTGTCTATTCTACCATAACTGATTTAAAAAGTCAATTATAATCGGGATTTATAAGTGGAAATCTCCAAGGCGGGGAGTCTGAAAAGCTCAAAGCCTCTTTTGTTTGTGGGTGAATAAAGCTTAACCGATAAGACCAGAGAAGCATATCCCCGGTCTTGATTTTTGAGCCGTAGCGTCTGTCTCCGACCACCGAATGACCTCTGTGTGAAAACTGAACACGTATCTGATGTGTCCGACCTGTACGCAATTCTATATGAAGGACGGATATATTTCCAAACTTCACTTCGGTTCGGTATGAGAGCACCGCTTTGCGCACACCCTTTCTTACCGATGTGACCGAAAACGCTTTGTTTTGCCTGCGGTCAAAATACAGCATATCGACAAGCTCGCCGCTATCACTCTCCATTGCCGGTGATACTGCGGCAATATATTCTTTTTTGAATATCCCGTTTCTTATCTGTTCCGATAGTTCGGCTGCGGCATACGCAGTCTTTGCGTAGACCATAAGACCTGACGTTTCACGGTCGAGCCTGTGAACGGGAAAAAGGGAGGGGGATGATACTGTTTTTGCAAGCTCCGCGGGAAAGGATGACTTTGAGTCTGATACTTCGCTCGTCATCCCGGCGGGCTTTTCGGCTACCGTAATATAATCGTCATCAAACAGAATTTTTACCATTGATTATTACCCCGAAAACAGAGATATATGCCGACGCAGTCAATCGGCACATAAAAATATATATATTGCTCAGAGGAATGCGGAGCAGTCCGCAACAAAACAAATGCGGCTCTCCGCTCGTTTTCGGGCGGAGAGCGTTATTATTTGCAGAATTTTTCAAGAGCGAATGCAGGAGCAAAGCGCACAAACCGAGGACATAATCATTCCGATAGCGCCGACAGTCAAAATTGCCTTGACAAGACCGTGCTTTGACGAGCCTTTGAAATGGTGAGAGCAGGACGGCGATTCGGTGTTTTCGTCCGGATAAAGACTTAATGTTATGTCATAGTCCTTCTCAAGCTGAAGCTCGGAAAGCGCTTTGCAGAATTTTTTCACCTTGCATGCTACCGGGTTTTCCGATATACTCATTATAAAAATACTTCCTTTGTTTAATCGAGGGCAGATAAAAAGGTCCGCCGTAAAAAGATATGCCTTCAACGGTTAGTATATCATTTTTCTTCCGTATTTACAAGCGAAATGTGAAAATTAAGTTGCGGCAGGCCAGCCGTTTATTGCATCGACCTGAATAATTCCCGAAACGATTTCACCGTTTTCATCATTATGGGTACATACGTACGGTTTTTCAGGGGTGTTTACAACCGCACTTCCTCCGCTTACGGTTATTGATTTTGATGCGCGCAGAGCGGCTTCTTCGCAAGTAATTCCGAAAAATCCGCCCTTTATGAGTATGCACCCGGACAGCTCTGATTCCGTTCCGTCGCACACGAGGGCGCTCAATGCATTTATTACGTTTACGCTTCCATCCTCAACCTCAATACGGTCTGTCGCATACAGAGCGTTATCCGCCGCATTTACGTTAATTCCGCCGCTTATTATACGCAACGTTCCGAGGCAGGAAATACCGTTTGCGTAGTTTGCGTTTATTATCAGCTCTCCGTTTCCCGATATGTTTATGTCGGAGGTCGAGTATATGCATCCGTACTCAATATTCGGGTCTTTGTCATCATATTTTCTCCCGTCTTTGAGTATGTTGCGTGTTTTTTCTGAGATTACCAGATTTACTTTCCCGCATTTTTTTATATAAATAGGGCATGAAAAGGAACAGCTTGCACAAAGACCCTCAAATATCAGCGTAACTTCTTCGTCCGATCCGGTATCCACTGCTATTTGACCGTCATCAAGAGTACCCGAAAGCACATACGTGCCGCCCTTTTTGACGGTTATGGCAAAGCTGTCGAAGTCTATGGAGTCCTTTTCGCCGGTGTAGGTGTATTTGTTGCCGTCAAAAACAAGGCTGTTGCTTTCGATTGGTTCTTGGGTATCGGATTCTGTGTACTGTTCGCTTTGTTGACTTCCGTCATTTTGCATCACGCACGAGGTAAGGAGTAATAAAGTCAGCATGAGTATCAGTATTATCGACGTCACCCGTTTCATTATGATAACCGTTGCTTTCACGCGCGGAAAGCTTCCTTTCTTTAAAAATATGCCCCTTTGAGCGCCTACGCCCCGGTCAGTGGAGGTTGTAGGCGCTCAAATCGATTTTTCAAGTACAATTTGTCCTTTTTCTAATAATATGCGAAGTTGTATAAAATATGATTGCGAAACTACGCGATTCACTTTCCCGCAAGTGCGGTCGGCGACGTATCGGTCGCGAGCGTGTCTATCCCGTAGAGGATCAGAATATCGTCGAAATCATCGCTCTCCGTTATACGACTTGGGTCATATTTCACACAGCGCAGGTCAACGATGTCCAGATCGAAATGCAGGGCAAGGAAGGGGATAACGGAATTTGCAAAGCTGTCCTTTATTACAAGTAAACGCCGCCGAGGCTCGCTGTCGTTTTTGCGCACCTTTATATATTCATGATTTCCGCCGAGGAACACGGCATATTTATCCTTTCCCGAGAGCGCTGTTAAATCATAGAACGAATCGGCTGTCTTTTCGGTCTTTCCCGAAATGTAGGTTATTTCG
>JBJDZF010000409.1:0-8945 GCA_051867855.1 Eubacteriales bacterium | reverse complement strand
CGCACTCGTAAATGTCGAACAGGCTGTCGGTTTTCTCGTTGGTGGCAAAGCCCGCGTAATGGTCCTCGTGCGCGTGAGTGACTATCACATATTCGAGCGTTCCGTCCGTAACGTGTTCGTCAAGATACTCCGTGATCGTATCTATACTGTTCACTTTTGAGCCGGCGTCAATGAGTATGTCATTGTCTCCGCTCTTTATGTATACACAGTCTCCCGTGTATTTGTTTCCGAGCTCAAGAAAATGTATCTCGAGGTCACCGCTTACAAAAACATCCGTATCCGTCGGCAAAGTGTACCTGAAATACGCATAAAAACCTCCGCAGGCTCCGAGAGCAAAGCAGAGTATGGCAAGAAACAACGTAAGCCCTTTTGAAAACTTGCTTTTTCTGAATTTCCCCGCCATTATTCTTCACCCCTTACAACAAAAGTTCTTATTCTGCATACCTCTGTGTATTTCGCCGAATCCGAGGTATACTTTATATAGTACCTGCCGGGCACGGAGGTGTCAACTGTATATGTGCCGTCAGAAAGCTGTGTCATGTTTGTTTCGGTTTTGACTGTGTCCGAGACGTCCTTGCCGAAGGCGACTGCTTTTACTCCCTCTTCCTTATATTCGAGCGGTTCTCCGACAGACACGGAATATTCTTTTTCACCGCGAAGCTCGAACAGGTCGTTTGCACAGACCAGACGGTAAGCACCGATACCTGCCGCAAGCCCCACAGCGAGCGCCAATATACATATCAAAAGAGTGAGGAAGTTGAGTTTTTTGACCTTCTTTTTGACTTTTCTCTTTACGGTTTTTTTCACATACCTTTCGGCGGATGACGATTCCCGGTCCCCGCCAGTCCGACTGCTTTGAGCCATATTATTTCACCTCTTTATTAAAAATACCTTAATTGATTTTACCACATTTTCCGCGGTTTTTCAATACTGTGAGAAAAAATACGACGGCGTTCGGGAATAACGTCACAGCTTCCCGGGTATCTTCGCTCACGCCGAAGAGAAACAAAGGACTGCCAATGCCGGATATACAAATCCTCCATTCGGCAGTCCTGATCATATTGTAATTATTCTTTCTTATAATTCTTTTTTGCGGTTTTGACTTTCACGGTGTATGCCGTAACCCATATATTTTCCGCACCCGAGGCAAGAAAGCAAATTCCGGTAAGGATCACTCCGGAGTATTCAAACTCGAAAGGGTTAAAAACATTGAGTATTCCGACAATTCCCACAACGACGGAGGCAATGAAAATGGAAAGCCATTTTGACATACCGAAGCGTTTGGCATCAAATGCCGTCTGCGCCTTGAAAAGTGAGTCCACGATCGTATATGCACCGACAAAATTGGCGACGGTTCCGAATGAATCGCTGTATCGCACTATCACAAGTACGGCTATGATGGCGGCGAAGATCCCGAGTGCGAGATCAAACTGAAACGCGAGCTTATACATATCATTTGAAAAGAATCCGAAAAGCTTTGCGGCGGCAACGAAAATAAAGACTCCCGCGATAAATGCCACGAGCATCCTCTCGCTCATGTGCGGGAATATGAGCAGGGCAATGCCGAGCAGAAATATCGTGGCGGAAGACGCGATATATATTGCCTTTGCCTTTTTCACTACATTCATTTTGTAAAAATACCTTTCTCCGTGACCTCGGCGGAAAGAAAGTCCGCAAATGCCCGGTTTATAAGAGCATATCCCTCCTTGTTAGGGTGCATACCGTCGTCGCAGAAGAGCGCGTTGCAATCTTCGGGAAAATATTTTCCGAGATCGAGTACGCGGCAGGAATTCTCCGCGGCTATACCGTCAATACGTCGGCAGATATCGGCATGACGCGCGCCGAAGCCGCCCTCCGCATCGACGATGCGAAGTATAACATCCCCGTCCACTCCGGAACTGACAAGACGGTCAAAATATTTTTTCGGCGAAAACGGAGGCAACTGTGCCACGATAACCTCGCAGCCCGCTTTTCGTACCGTTTGTATCAGGGTACGGTATGTGGTCTCGAAAGTATCGGGCGACGTGCGTTGGTGATGTTCGCCCGACGGGTTTGACATGACCGCTTTCCAGTCATAGTCGCTGTCGTTTCCTCCGCATTCGAAGAGCACCGCGTCCGGCTTATCCGAATCCGGGAAAGATCTGTTCAGCCACGCAAGTATCTGCACCGACGTAAACGTCGGCATCGACATATTGCATATATCTATGCCGTATTTTTCGGAGAGCTCACCGAAGCCTATGAACTCCGAGCTGTGGTATGCGCCGTCCTCACCGAGTATCACCCCGCGCAAAAGGGAATCACCGTATATAGCCAGACTTTTCATGGCGTTCACTGCCTTCCGGGATTATTATTTATTCTCAAAGCTGTCCCAATATCCGCCGGTCATAGCGGCAAATGCCCTTTGCGGAAGCACCGGCGTCCTTATCGCTTCAAGCGTCTTTTCGGATACTCTGCCGTCTCTTGCCATCTGACGTCCCGCTTCCCTGACGTTCGCAAAGAGCGGAGAATACACGTCGTGAAGCTGTTCGGTTCCCATAAGTCCCGCCTGCGGGCAGAGAATGGGGGTGTATCTTCCTTCTCCGCAAATGATATCATACTCGCGCAAAAGCGCGTCGTATATTATGTTCGTGTTGCAGTATCCGCAGCTCGAAATGAGCACGAGTCGCTTGTCATTCATGTCGTACCTCTGCTCATGCAGCGGCTTGTCGGTACCCTGTGCAACCTCTCCGCGATACGGGAGCATAAACGGCATCATGCGGTCCGTCATCGCCTTGAGCTGCGACGGCATACCGAAAAAATAGAGCGGAAAGCTTTCGATTATGATATCGGCATCGAGCACCTTCCGGCGCAGGGCTTCCATGTCGTCCGAGAGCACACAGCGCCCCGGGGTGGGACCCCAGCACGAAAAGCAACCGACGCACGGCTTTATGTTCATGTCATAAAGCCAAACCTTCTCAAGAAGTGCATCGGGGCAGATCTCCGTAAATCCTTCGAGAAATTCACGGGTCGCTTTGAAAGTGTTGCCCCCCTCTCCTCGGGGACTGGCGTTGATAAGTAAGAGCTTTTTCATTTCCGATGTTCTCACACCCGAAGCTCTGTTTTTTCGGCAACGTAGTCAACTATATCACCGACGGTCTCAAGCTTTGCCGAACCTTCGAAATGAAATCCGAATTCATCCTCCACCATGATGGCAAGAAGCATCATGGTAAGCGAGTTTATTCCGAGATCGGTCACAAGGTTGCTCTCGCGTGTTATATTTGACGTGTCGGCATTGGGCATCACCTTTGCGAATATTTCCTTAAGCTTATCCAGAATCATTGTTATGTACCTCTTATCTCTGAATTTTCATAGCGCCGGTGCGCTTGAAGTCCTCATATCTGACCTTAAGCTTTGCCACTCTCTTATAAGAGGGAAGCTCACGGTTCACCTCTGCCACGACCTCGCCGAGGACCTTTTCTATCTCCTCGTGCGACTTTCCTTCAAAATCGGGCATGAACGGGAATATCTCGACGGCAATCGCCGGCTGACCGTTTACCGTGTCCTCGGACACAAGGCAGTCCTTGACGTAGCGGTTTTTGTAAAACTGCTCTTCGATCTCCTCGGGGGATACGTTTTCGCCGTTTGAAAGAATGATCAGATTTTTGATACGACCTACTATGTAGATAAATCCATCCTCATCGAACTCAACGAGGTCGCCGGTGCGCAACCAGCCGTCGCAAAGCACCTCCGCGGTTTTCTCCGGGTCGTTGTAGTAGCCGTTCATGACGTTGTCGCCTTTTATCCAAAGCTCACCGTCAACAACCTTATACTCCTGCTCGGGATATATCTTTCCCATGGAGTTCGGCTTTATATCGGTATTGAGGTTTCCGCTGGTGAGGTTTGCACCCTCCGTAAGTCCGTACCCCGCCAGAAGCGATATTCCGAACTCTCTGAAGCCCGCCATGAGTCTGGGCGGAACCGGAGCGGCACCGCAAAGAATGGTCTTGAGATCTCCGAGAAACTCCTTGCCCTTCATTCTTGCAATGTTGATAATGATCTCGGCGATACCCGGAACTATGACCAGCTCCGTTGGTCTTACGACCGGTATATCTCCGATGGCGGCTCTCATATCCTCGCAGGTGTAGATAAGCGCACCTGTGTAAAGGCAGGCGAGGAATCCGCGCACGGAGCCGAAAATATGCGAGAGCGGGAGCATGGCAATATATGTGTTGCCGAAGATCTTGCCGGGCTGATAACAGCCGTTGAGCGCTCCTCTCATAAGCGCACCGTGATTGAGAACGGCTCCCTTTGGCGCGCCGGTAGTCCCGCCGGTAAAATAGATGGCGGCAACGGTCTCTTTCCGCACGTCTCCCATAGGTGCGGCACTCTCACCCATTGACGACGCCGGGAACACGGGGCAGGGCAGTCCTGCGGTGAGAGGCATAAAGCACTCCTCGGCAAAGAGTGCGGAAAGACCGAATTTTGCGCAGACTCCCGCGAGTGCCTTGTCGTTAAGTGCGTTGGGTATTTCGACAAGTGTGTATCCCGCCGTGGGAACGGCGAGGAACATTTCCATTCCGTCGATGCTGTTTCGGGACATAACGCCTATCTTTGCGCCCGCCTGAAATCCCTGTGCGTAAAGAAATCCGCGACGCTTTGCAACTCTGTCGCAAAGCTGTGCATATGTATAGGTTTCCTTTTTGTTGCTTATCGCGGGCAGATCACCGTAATCCCTTGCGCACTTCTCAAGAAGCCCGCATATTGTGGGAATATAAGGCAGTTTTTCGAGATCCTGCGGATCCATTACGTCGAGAAAATATTGACCCATTTTAAAATTCTCCTTTTTCTGTGTATTATGTATATATTCTGCGCTGCGGATATTGCATTTGCAGTTTTTCATATCCATGAGTTGACCTTGTCAAGCTTTGCCTGCATACCGTCGATAATGTCGGCAAACCGCTTTGCTTCGTTTTCGAGGTAGTCGGGAGTCATTCCGTCGGGGGCGGGGGAGAGCGGCGTCGGAACGCCTATCATCAGCTTCTTGCGCTTGCCCACCGCATGGTATTCGCGGTCCAGACAAATGGGCAGGACCGGAACATTTGCCATCATCGCGAGCATGACAAAGCCCGACTTGAACTTATCGTGCTTGCCCTTTTTTGTTGTGTGCCCCTCGGGAAAAATGAGAACACTGTTACCCTGTTTCAGCTTGGCGACGGATTTATGTATCCACGATGTATCCAGTCCGTATCGATCCACCGGCACGCAGTCGTTTCCCGCAAAGAGCCAGGTAAGCTCTTTTTTTTCGTACCAGTCCTTTGCCATCATGGTTGTCAGCGGCGTGTCCTCAAAGATACTCATCAGAAAGGGCGCATCCTTGACGTCGCAGTGATTGGCTATTATGACGCACGGCTCCTTTATTTTCCTTGTCTGAAGCTCCTTGTTTTCATAGACGTACTTCGGTCTGTACAACGCATACAGGCTTACCACAATTATATCCTTTGCGATCTTTGCGGGGGTTTTTATAGCCTTCTCGTGGCTTTTTGCCGTTTTTCGCTTTTTCAAGCTGCCACACCTGCCGTTTCTAACAATTTTGATATAAACTTCGCCGTATTGCGGCATATCCGTGTTCTGTATACCGCATATTATTTTACAGAATTGTTGAGTGCTTGACAATGTATAAAAAAAACCTTTTGACCGAATTTCAGTCAAAAGGTCAAAATTAACCGATTTTCAGACATTTTCATAAAAATGTCTGCATTATTGCCTTATTTTTCCTTTAATGCGTCAAGACTCTTTGTTATCAGTGTCCTTGTTTTTTCACAAATGACCGCCGGCTCCTCTTTCATACCGTCTCTTATCCAGTCGCAGATAATGCCGAACACGGCGTGCTTGTAGAACCTTATGCAAAAACCGACGTCAGGAATTCCGGGGACTTTCGCGCACGCCTTTTCCATGACGGCGGCGAATATTTCGTCGCAGCTTCGGTCAAGGTATTCTTCAAAACGGTCGCGCCCGAGCGATATATATATGTTTCCGAGTGCCTTACGGTATTCCCGTGCAGCCTCTGCCGACTCAAGAACGCCGCGGAACAGCGCATCTCCGTCCGTCCCGTAGGTGAGGGCTTTCTGTGCCAGTATATCGAACACCTCTCCGACAAGGGCGTATATATCCTGAAAATAGTAATAAAAGGTGTTGCGGTTGATCTCGCAGTAATCCACTATGTCGCGCACCGTTATTTTATCCGGTGTTTTCTTGGCACACATGTCAAGAAAGCTGTGTAGGATGGCTTTTCTGGTAAAAGGCGCCATGTCCGCTTTCCTCCTTTCGCCGTATTACGCAACTTAAGGGCATTTCAGGGTAAGTATGTGTTATTTGCTTCGTTATCGGATATTATCCGTGTGTTCGTTCCACAGGGCTCGGTACTGTCCCGGAGTGCAGTGCCTGATCTTTCTGAAACATTCTATGAAATGGCTTGTGGTGGAGAACCCGGTTCTGTATGCTATCGACGTTATAGAGTCGTCGGTATAAAGCAACAGCTTTTCCGCCTCGGATACTTTTACGTTGCTTAAATATTCTTTGAAATTCACGCCCTCGACATTCTTGAAAATGCGCGAGTAATAGCCCGTACTGAAGCCCGCCTCCTGCGCGGCATCAGACTCGGTAACGGTGGAATAATTGCTTTTTATATATCTTGTAGATTCCTTGACTATCTGCACCGTTTCAGGCGACGCAGTGCCTGAAACACGTTCAAAAACACTCGGGTCGCGGCTTTGGATATCCCGTATGATCCACAGAAATATCCCGGTAATTTCCATTCTCAACGCCAACTGAAAACCGAATTTTCTTTCCTTCCACTCTGCCATTGCCCGTCTGAAGGCATCAGGTACGCAGGTCGGTTCAAGTAATTCGCGGCAGTAATGTCTGAACGGCTCCGAATTATTGCCGACAAACGGAAATATATACCGCATATCAAACTCCGGATGGTCGGTGAAATAAACGGTTTGCGGCATGAATTTGATACAGATATATTCGCACCTTTCCGAAAGCGGCATGAAATCGTGGGGGGTGGCGGAATTGATGACGAGAAGCTCACCCTCGCGCAGGGAGACCTGGCTTCCGCTTATCCACGATGCCACCTCGCCCGCGGTTCCGAAAAGGATCTCTATATATTCGTGATAATGAGGCTTTATGCCGCCGCGCCGCGTTTTTTTTGCGGCTTTTATCTCTATACACTCGACAGGCGCTTCAAAACCGTCGACAAGGGCGGTTTTTTCAAGTGTTGCTTCGCTCATATAACGGTCTCCATCTGAAATATATGTCAAAAATCCGATATTAAAGGATAAAATAATTATATCACACTTTTGCGCAAAAGTATATAATAAAATTTACAATATAACAAATTTTATTTGATTACGGAGGATTTTGCAAAGTGAAAAAAGTAATAAACGTCACCGTGTGGAACGAATTCAGACACGAAAAGACGAGAGAAGATGCGCGTAAGCTCTATCCGGAGGGAATTCATGCGAAAATCAAGTCCTTTCTTGACACAAATGAGGATATGAAGGTAACGCTCGCCGCACTCGACGACCCTTATCAGGGACTTCCGGATGATGTGCTTGAGAATACCGACGTACTTATCTGGTGGGGACACATGGCTCATAATGAGGTTGACGACGAGCTTGTGAAAAAGATCAGAGAGCGTGTTTTTCTCGGTAAAATGGGCTTCATAGCTCTGCACTCCGCTCATCTTTCGAAGCCCTTTACGTCAATTGTAGGGACCAACGGTCACCTGTCATGGGGAAGAGAGCAAAAGGAGATCGTATGGAATATGCTGCCCGGTCACGAGATAACCGCAGGTATTCCGGATCACTTCCTGCTCGGTGAAGAAGAGCTTTACAGCGAGCCTTTTTATATTCCCCAGCCCGATGAGCTTATATTCACCTCGTGGTTTGAGGACGGTAATATCTTCCGTTCCGGCGCCTGCTTCTACCGCGGAGCGGGAAAAATATTCTATTTCCAGCCCGGACACGAGACCTGCCCGTCCTTCTATAATTCGTATGTTCAGCGCATAATCACAAATGCCGTCCGCTGGGCTGTTCCCTGCGAAAAAGGCTATGAAATCACAAACAACTGTCCTCATATCCTCACGAAGGTAACCGACGAATTCAAGGGCTGATAAGACAATTCCGGCTTTGTTCCTTTTGTGTTGTTTTTATGATTCCTTTTTGTGCATTTAATATAAATATTCCGACTTTTTTGTAAATTTATTGCAATACTGTTTACAATCATTCAAACGGATGTTATAATATATACGAAGTCAGATATGGCTTTTATAAATGTTTCAAGGAGGATCTGAAAATGAAAATCACAATTGTCGGCAGGCAAATGAACGTATGGGACGAAATGAAGTCGACCATCGAAAAAAAGCTTGCAAAGCTTGACAAGTATTTTGAAGATGAGTGTGAGGCGACGGTAACGCTCAGCTGCAAGAGGAATCTCAAAAACCTTGAAATCACTATTCTTGCCTACGGTACCATCTTCAGAAGCGAAACCGAGGATGAGACCTTCAGAAACGCTTTGGATAAAGCTGTTTATTCGATAGAACGACAGATAAGAAAAAATAAAACACGCCTCTCAAAACGGCTTCGCAAGGGAGCTTTTGATGACGCAGGACTCGCGGGTACGGGCGAGGATTTCGACGAGGACAGAGAGTTCGTTATAAGAACCAAAACTTTTTCTTTCAAACCGATGTCCGTCGAAGAAGCCATAATGCAAATGAACCTGCTTGACCACGAGTTCTTCGTGTTCAAGGATGACGTGACGGAGGAAGTGTCGGTCGTCTATAAACGCCGCGACGGCGATTACGGTCTGATTGTCAGCAAATAATGATTTAATGTTTTTTGCGGGGAGTAAACTTCTTAAAAGAAGCTTTCCTCCCCGCACCCCTCTTTCAAGAACTTCGGACT
>JBJDZF010000408.1:0-8947 GCA_051867855.1 Eubacteriales bacterium | reverse complement strand
TGTCAAGACGAGGATGCTTTCTTTGCGGCAATTCTTTTTCTTTATCCATTTTCATCACCCATATCATTTTAACACAAATCGGCAGAGAAAACAATCTCTCTGCCGGTATTTTTGTGATCGCAAATTCTCCGTTAAGTACAACAGAGAATACTCTTTGCTTTTTTGATTTTCTACGCTTTTCTGAATTCCGCCGAAATATTACACTCAAGCGTCACGAGTTTTCTTCCATTCTCGTCCGACTCCCCGCAATACATACAGCAACAGCCGAATTCGCTTATCCTGACAAGCTTCATTCGAAGCCCCAGTCCGCTTATCTTACTCTCCGCATCACTTATGGCAAGCTCGAGCGCTTCGGACTGATATTTCGAGCAATCCGTAAGCCCATAGTCGGTATAATTAAGGCATACGTTACCGCACCCCGCCAGAGTATCCTTCAGATCGTCCGCACTCTCCGGCTTATCGGTCTTAAGCACGAGAAAGGTCGACGCCGTAAATCTGCCGTTCTGCGCATTGTCACACACATACGACGACTCGGTTATAATATCCCCGTACTTACCGCACATCTCCTTCACCTTTGCTACATCCTCGAGATTCTGCCGGCGCGCGTCATCCGCGCTTTTTCCGCGGCTCTCGACGGTAAAACTGACCGTCGCGGTATCGGCAGGGACCTTGATACTCCCCCGCCCCGAGATCTCCGCAATTTCCGCGTCGGACGCGGAAGCAAATGCGCACGGTACCGACATTGCAAAAAGCATCAGCGCAGACAGCAAAAATATCAGAAACGAAGTTATTCTTTTCTTCATAACAAATCACCCCGCACCGCAAAGCGATGCCATAAAAATTACTATTCAGGTTTTTTCAACCTATAATTTAAGTTTATCCCCGACAAGAATATTTATGAAAGAAATAGATATGTAAATTTTTCATTTTTCGGTGGAAAATCTCCGTGGTGATCGCCACATACGCCCCCTGTATACGACGCACGTCCGCACATATCGACATTTTTTATCATATATTGTACTGAAGGGACCGTCGAGTGCCGGAATGTGCGGGCAGAGCCGCATCCCGGATACGGCAGGGTCCCTGTCGGGTTTACAAAATACAAATCTGCCGCCTGCGGCGGCATCGGAGATAGCGTGAAATTGTTGCTAACCTTTAAGTGAATTGCATCTTTTTCACGCCCAAATTGCTCTCAAAATGGGACCCATCCCATTTTGATCTGCTTTGCAGATACGAGCAATTTCAATATTTATTTAAGCCGCCTGCGGCGGCATCGGAGATAGCGTGAAAGTTTTGCTCGTCTTTAAGTGAAGTGCATCTTTTTCACGCCCAAATTGCTCTCAAAATGGGACCCAACCCATTTTGATCTGCTTTGCAGATACGAGCAATTTCAATATTTATTTAAGCCGCCTGCGGCGGCATCGGAGATATTATGAAAAACGATTACAGGATATGCTTTGCGGCGATAGGCTCCGTCACGCAGGCAATGAAGGCACAACAGGTACTTGCGGGTGCGGCTGTTCCCTGCGAGGTGATAAAATCCGACTCATCGGCCTCGCGGCGAGGATGTATATACGGTCTTAAATTTTCCTGTGCGCAGGAAAACAATGTCCGTACCATACTGAATTCTGCAAAGATCCGGGTAAGTGCATGGGAGCGTAATTAAACGGTATGATTTATCTTGACAACGCGGCAACGACCTTTCCGAAGCCTGCGGCGGTATACTCCGAGGCGTACAGGTGCATGACGACATACTGCGGCAACCCCGGCAGAGGCGGGCATACGATGTCGATTGCAGCGGCAAAAAAAGTTTTTGAATGTCGGTGTGAAGCCGGCGAAATGTTCGGCGTGGACGACCCGTCGCGAATTGTATTCACTCCGAACACAACGTATGCCATAAATCTCGTCCTCAAGGGTCTGCTCAAGGAGGGCGACCATGTCATTATTTCCGACATGGAACACAATTCGGTTTACAGACCCGTTCATCGCATGGCGCTGGACGGAAAAATTGAATACAGCATTTTTCCGACAATGACTCTTGAAGGTCGACGTAACCCTGCACGCATATGTGCGGGAATCGCGAAGCTTGTACGTCCCAATACCAAACTGGTAATGTGTGCCCATTCGTCGAACATCTGCTCGCAAACACTGCCGATAAAGGACATAGGCGCCTTCTGCCGACGTCACGGAATACTGTTTGCGGTAGACGCGGCACAGTCTGCGGGGCATATGCCGATAAATATGGAACAAATGAACATCGACGCACTCTGCGTCCCGGGACACAAGGGACTTTACGGTCCGCAGGGATGCGGATTCGCAGCGCTCGGCAACAATATTCTGCCCGATACGCTTACTGAGGGCGGCAACGGCGTCAATTCACTCGATCCCACCATGCCGGACTACCCGCCCGAAAGATATGAGGCAGGGACAGTTGCAACTCCCGCAATTGCCGGACTTTGCGAGGGGATCCGCGCAGTCAGGGCTCTCGGAGAAGAGGCAATACACGAACACGAGAAATCGCTGTATCGTGAAAGCGCGGAAATGCTCGGAAACACCCCGGGAGTAACTCTGTACGCACCGGAGTATGCAGGTTCTACCCTGTTGTTCAACGTAGACGGATTTTCCGCGGAGGAAACCTCAAGATATCTCGACTCGTGCGGGATATGTGTGCGGGGCGGATACCACTGCTGTGCGCTCGGTCACTCAACACTCGGCACTCCCGACGGCGGCGCCGTGAGAGTCAGCTTCGGAATATTCAACAAAAAATTCAACTGCTACGCGCTCTGCAAGGCGCTCTCTCAAATGAGCCGCCCGTAAGAACGTATATTTTCTGTTTGGGGGAAACACTTGCTTCGGCAATTCTTCCCCCTTATTGCATAATTCAGATATATTTGCACGTCATATATCCCCCGGACAACCCCTGCTTTATCGGTTCCCGGCAGAATATCCAGATCCGCTCTCAAAGTGCCTCCGATAATTCAAACCAATTTATTCCTCGAAAGCGCCGTCGAAAAAATATTTGCCGATATTAAAAAAATTTGCCGAATCCTGTTGACAAATACATATGAATATGTTATCATATGAATGTAAGCTCATATGAGCGATCATTCATGTAACAACGTATTATGTCCGCCGTCGGACAGGAAGGAGATTAGCGTGAAAGTTCTGAATGTCTTTAAGTGAAGTACATCTTTTTCACGCCCAAATTGCTCTCAAAATGGGACCCAACCCATTTTGATCTGCTTTGCAGATATGAGCAATTTCAATATTTATTTGAGCCGCCTGTGGCGGCATGGAGATTAAAATGAAGCACGATCACGAACAGATTTTAAGCCGCGTACGGCACGAGCTTCCGACAGACGAAATAATCTGCGACCTTGCCGATCTATTCAAGCTCTTCGGGGATACGACCAGAGCGAAAATTCTCTTCTCTCTGTTTGAGTCGGAGATGTGCGTATGTGCTATTGCCGAGCTGCTCGGAATGACGCAATCCGCCATATCGCACCAGCTCAAAATACTGAAGGACGCCAATCTCGTATCAAACCGCCGCGAGGGAAAGACAATTTACTACTTTCTTTCCGACGAACACGTCAGACTAATAATAGGTCAGGGCTTTGAGCACCTGATAGAAAAAAGGGAATCCGGCAAGGAGAATAGCGTGAAAGACAAGTCAATTTTGTATTGAATACCATCAGTTTCACGCCCAAATTGCTCTCAAAATGGGACCTGACCCATTTTGATTTGCATTGCAAATACGAGCAATTTCAATATTTATTTGAGCCGCCTGCAGCGGCATGGAGGTTAATATGAAAAAGGTATTTGAACTCGAGGATCTGGACTGCGCAAACTGCGCCGCAAAAATGGAGGAAGCGATCTCCAAAATCGACGGGGTAAAGTCTGTAAACGTCAATTTTATGTTGCAAAAGCTCACGCTGGAGGCGGATGACGATATATTTGATTCCGTTCTTAAGAAAGCGGTTAAGGCGATACGCCGCGTGGAACCCGATTGCAGAATAATCCTTTAAGTACCGAATAAAAAACGCAATTCTGCCGCCGTCATCCACGGCGGCAGGACTATGCAGAAGTATTACATTTTTCCGATACACGGATCGGGATCACCCCCGCGCTATCCGTCGGTAAAATCCGGAGGAACACAATGAAGAGAAAACAAAAGATCACTTTGGCACGTATAACGGCGGCGGGGATCCTGACCGTCGCAGCCTGCTTTATTCCGCTCAAAGGGCTTCCGAGGCTATTGCTGTTCGCCCTTCCGTATCTCATCGCCGGGTACAACGTGTTGTGGGGGGCTCTGCGTAATATACTGCACGGCAGAATACTCGACGAGCAGTTCCTCATGGCTGTTGCCACGCTCGGCGCCTTTGCCATCGGCGATTATCCCGAGGCGTCGGCGGTAATGATATTCTATCAGGTAGGCGAGCTTTTCCAGAGCATAGCCGTGGGCAAGAGCCGCAGATCCATTGCCTCTCTCATGGATATTCGCCCCGATTACGCGGTGGTCGTCAGAGACGGCGAGGAAATAAAGGTATCTCCCGACAAGGTCGCCCCGGGAGAGATAATAGTTGTAAGACCCGGCGAGAAAATACCGCTTGACGGAGAGATAACCGACGGCGCGACAACGGTAAACACGGCGGCACTCACGGGCGAGAGCCTGCCCGCAGACAGAACGGTGGGCGAAAAGGTCATAAGCGGCTCTCTGAATTTAAGCGGTGTTATCCGAGTCAGAACAGAGGGGACATACTCCGAGAGTACGGCGGCTAAAATTCTTGAGTTGGTGGAAAATTCCTCCTCAAAAAAAGCCAAAGTCGAAAACTTCATCACACGGTTTGCAAAATATTACACTCCGTGTGTCGTCGGCGCGGCTTTATTGCTTGCCTTCGTTCCCCCCCTGCTCTTTTCGCAGGACCTTAAGGAATGCGTTTACAGCGCTTTGAGCTTTCTTGTGGTCTCCTGCCCCTGCGCCCTCGTCGTCTCCGTACCCATGTCATTCTTCGGCGGAATAGGCGGAGCGGCGAGAAACGGAATCCTGATAAAGGGCGCCAACTATCTTGAGGTGCTCGCATCAGCCGATACCGTCGTATTCGATAAAACCGGAACGCTTACCAAGGGCAGCTTTGCGGTTGAAGCGGTTCATCCGTCAGGTATCGACGCAGATGCACTCATAGATATCGCCGCCGTTGCAGAGAGTTATTCCACGCACCCCGTCGGAGAGTCTGTCGTTGCCGCACACAAGGGGCATATAGAAAAGGACCGACTTGGAAGTATAACCGAACACGCCGGGCTCGGAATCGAGGCGGAGGTCGACGGCGTCAGGTATTACATCGGGAACGGAAAGCTCATGGACCGCGTGGGGGCGACATGGCACGAATGTCATCTTTCCGGCACCGTTATCCACATTGCAAACGATCAGGAATATCTCGGACATATAGTGATAAACGATGAGGTAAAGCCGGATTCCGCACAGGCAATAAGGGAGCTGCGCCGCATAGGAATTACAAAGACCGTTATGCTGACCGGAGATTCGGAAAAAGCGGCAAACCGTGTGCGGGATGCAGTCGGTGTCGACGAGGTCCGCGCACAATTACTCCCCGCGCAGAAAGTCGGGGCACTGGAGGAGCTTATTTCCTCCGGACGTAAGGTCGCGTTTGTCGGCGACGGAATCAACGACGCCCCGGTGCTTGCCAGAGCCGACGTTGGCGTGGCAATGGGCGCACTCGGCAGTGACGCCGCAATAGAGGCGGCGGATGTCGTACTCATGGATGACAAGCCCTCCAAAATCCCGGTAGCGATCGGCATCGCGCGCAAAACAATGCGCATTGTCAGACAGAACATCGTTTTCTCTCTCGCCGTAAAGGCAATAATACTCATTTTGAGCGCACTCAGACTTACCAATATGTGGTTTGCCGTGTTCGGTGACGTCGGGGTAATGGTCCTCGCCATCCTCAACTCGACAAGAACCATATTCCAAAAGCATTGAACTGTTTTTCCGAGGGGCACTTTTCGAGAAAAGTACCCCTCGCCCCTTTCAAAAGATTTCAGATTCGTTATCATTTGTCCGGAGCCGAGGTTCTTGAAGGGAGGTGCGGAGGAGGATTCTTAAAGCAGTCTCCTCCGCAAGATAACATAAAAAAGCGCGGACAAAACTTATTTTAAAGAGTTTTCTCCGCATTTTTTGAACCGTACAGGAAAAAAATAATCCAAAAGAGAACGCCTGCTGCCGCGAGCGCAGCACCGAGTCCCGTATAGAACACCGCAATAAATACATCCGGAACCAAACCGGACGAGCGGAGCCAGATTCCTCCGCCCATCATAAACGCCATTATTATATAGGCTTTCAGATCAAAAAAGTGCCAGACAGGTCTTAATTCCTCTTTGTATCCCTTTATGCGTTTCGTGTGCTTCATGCTCATTCTGAAAAACATGGCACCGAATGCACTGAATACGGCGACAGACAACAGAATATGTACAAACGAGACACGTGAGAGCTTTAAATATGAAATAATCCCGAGCCTTGCGACATTAAACCCGGCAATAAGCCATACGGAACCCGCAACGGCAAGCAACGTGCGTTTTTTCACATAAAAGAGGTGGCGCTCACTCATAGATCAGTCCTCTTCAGTTTTTCGCGTTTTTCTTCAGGGATATCAACAAAAGAACTATTCCCGTCCCTGCCATGATATGCCCGATACCGGCTGTCCCGGAGATTGCGGCGTTTGCTGCATTGGAAAGCGGAAGGTCGAGCACCTGTACAACACCGCGCACAGCCATCATGAGCGCCGTAAGCGGCACTCCTATATTGTAGACCCAGAGAAATATGCGGAATATCTTCATTCCTTTAGGATCGGAATGAGCCGCAAACAATGAAATCACGACAAACACGAGCATACCGAGCAGGAAAAGATGAGTATGTACCTTCCCGAGCGCGCTCACGCCGTCAAAACCGTTAAGCTTGGTGAATTCACGGTAAAACACACCGCCTGCCATGGCGGCAATTGCATAAATCAGGGCAATGTTCAAATATCTTTTCATCCTCGTTTTCCTTTCTTTTTACAGATCCCCACCGCAATATTCCATCCGGAGGATTTCCGGTTATAGAACTCCCGTTAATTATATGTCAAAGGTTCTGCCTTGTCAATATGATTTTTGCTCTTTTCTTAGGTCAGACGTTCCGAAAGATCGGATATGCAATACGAAAACCGTCTTTGCCGAATGAATGTAAAAAACGCGTACGGAAAAATCTCCTCATTTGAGGTGAAAACAAAAACAAAATCATGTTTAAATTCTCATAAATCTATTGACATCTGTTCATAATTGAGGTATAATAGGAACGTCGCCCGGTTGTGTGGATACGTCTTTATCCGGGAGCAACGAGCGTTTTTGCGGTGATCGTTGAATTATCCGCAATGAAATAACAGAGCAAACATATCCTTTGGTAGTTTGCTTGAGTATCTGGAGAAGTACTCAAGAGGCCGAAGAGGCGCCCCTGCTAAGGGTGTAGGCCGGCTTAAACCGGCGCGAGAGTTCAAATCTCTCCTTCTCCGCCAAAAAACGGGATATCCCAATCGGGATACCCCGTTTTTTTGTTTCAGAATGGATTTGAACTCGAGCGCCGGGAACCGGCAAGGGCATCCCGCACGAAGCGCTCCCTGTGGGAGATGAAGCGAGGGCGGGATGGGAGGAGAAAAGGAGTATAGGGCGCGGCTGCGCCATAGACGACTGTTTCGACGAGTGGAAGGCGCAAGCCTTTTCAAATCTCTCCTTCTCCGTCGGTGGCAAGTTGCCACCCCCAATTATCGGGGATGTGCGACGATATGCCAAACTCATATCACGAGGGCAGAGTTCAAATTTATTTGCTCTCTCCGCCATATCGTGCATAAAAAGAAATATGCCAAATTCTGTTTTCAATCATAATGAGATATTTGAGCTATATTAATATCCGATTTGAGAGAATTTCAAGATGAATTCACGCAGTGGATTCTGAAGCCAATGAAATTTGCCCATTTTTTTGCTTTTTTTCAATCAGGGCGTTTTTTGGTACAATGAAAATGGTATAATATTAATGGAGGGGTTAAAATGCAATCAAAAAAGAAATTGATATTACTGGTATTAAAGCTACTTGAATCGGAAAGCGATGAAAAGCATCCGATTACGCAAACCGCCATTGCGAATACTATCTCCAAAGTATACCCTTGTGACAGAAAAACGGTATGCCGTAATATAAAATTTTTGCAGGAGATGGGATATCCCATCAAAAAAGTTGCAAAAGGCTTTTATATTGAGAACAAAATTTTTTCTGTTGAAGAGATTCAATTTGTAAAATCAGCAATTCTATCGTATTCCGAAGCAAGTGATATCAATAAGAGTGACCTTGCGGAAAAGGTTTCCAACGTTATTGTAAAAATGATACGGAGATAGTTATGCTACCTGAATTGTTATTTGGAATGTCATTTGAAATTATAATGGACGAGGAAGAGTTTGCGAAACTGCAAAAAGAAAACTGTTGGTTCAACGATGCGAACTTTAAATCGCTTCCACCTGTCGATTCAAGTCAGAATATCAAGTGCATTTGGGAAGATGAGACACATCTGCAACGTCATATTTTTGCTATGATATTCGGGGCGTTTGGTTATTCCGCAAACCCGTTAAAAGCCGCTTGGATAACGTGTGAAAAAATCACAGCTCTGAAAGAACAGAAGCCGACAAATATTGATTTAAATGATCCCGAATTTTCTGTATGGATGAACTTGTATGCACAGTATCACGTTCTGCTCGGAACGGCACTTGTTTATCTGCACGAGTACATAATGGCTGCATATTTTTTAACAATCGGATTGGAAAGCGAATGGATTAATCTGTTTTCTCCGTATCTTGATTTTATTTATTACATTTGGTCAAAGGCGGAAATAACGACCGCAGAGTTTTTTCCCTC
>JBJDZF010000407.1:0-2061 GCA_051867855.1 Eubacteriales bacterium | reverse complement strand
GTCATACAGCGTAGAGCGTGCAGTTAATACGGGCAAATGAATCCCTCCGTTTTCTAAAGGGAAAACCTAATTTAGTTTCTGATTTCTTATCTGACTGGATCCTTTTTTACACTAAATTTTCCGAGGTGCTTTTTATATCTATTTTAATTAATTTTGGCTTTCAGAGAACTGAATGAAAAACCGGGGCATTCATTTCGCTTCCGGCCGAATTGAGTGTAAATCCTAAGCCTTTGATAAGCAACTGCGACACACGTGCCATTTGCTTGTAATATTGAGGCTCAAAAACAATTTTACAATTTTTCAAAAACCTCTTGACAAGTAGGGAATGGCGTATTATAATAAAAGAGCCAAACGGCTTATTTTACTTCGGAGCGCATTTTATGAAAAGAAGAGACGAATCCTTGTTTGGAAAGATCATTGACTTTGTAAATGAATACTTTGAGGATTACGGAAGGTCGCCCTCTACTCGCGAGATCGAGCAGGGCATCGCTACCTCACGCCCGACGATACAGAGATATCTCAGAACGATGCAAGAGCAGGGAGAGATCGAGTATGACGGGCACCGCGGTATCATCACGCGTTATATGAGAGAGATGATGGAAACCAACCGAGTGCAGATGGGAAATTCCATTCCATGCGGACCGCTCACCGAGGTGACCGATGCGGAGCTTGAACATATTCGTCTGCCTTTGGCGCTGACCGGCAGTGGAGAATTTTTTCTTCTGCGTTGTAAGGGTGAGTCAATGATAAATGCCGGAATTGATGACGGAGACCTTGTTCTAATCCGCAAACAGGAAACGGCTCATGAAGGTCAGATCGTCGCATTTCTCTATCAAAGCGATTGCACAACTCTCAAACGTTACCACCGTGTCAGCGATGACGAGATCCATCTTGTTCCGGAAAACGATTCACTTAAGCCGATTGTTCTGAAAGGTGAACAGCTTAGTGCGTTGAAGATCCAAGGCGTTGCCACTATGGTTATGAAGGATCTGGACTCGTGATAAGGGGGGATTCAATGACAGGAAGAACAGATGACTGCAGAAGGCATATGCCGAAGATGAAGTGTCCGTATGGAAATCATCGGTTCGCCGACGTTCCGGACTTGGCACTACGAAATGACAGCGAACTCAAACGGCTGTCTGAAGCCTCAAATATCGATTATATTTTGGAGTGTCCTCGTTGTCATCAAAAGGTTGCTCTGTCGATCAGAGTGCTGCGCACACTGACGACAAATTCGTCGATAAATACAGACACTAAAATCGCATTATAACTGCCGCTTCGCGCGGCGAATAAATTCCATCCTCCCGGCTGTGAATTCGGGATCATATAGGGTCGGAATCAAACATATAGGCGCAAAAATATATCATAGATCAAAGGATATGTTTTTTATGCTTTGTTTGATTTCGACCTTTATTTTTAACTTTTTCAAAGCATTTTCGAATTACGGAATACGGCGAGAAGTATGGGATTTCAACAAATATCAGGATATCGGGAGATGGAGGAATTCTTTTCTGATGGATATATAGTTGAAGAAGACGGGAAAAAGATCAGAAAAGAAGGAACGCCGATCGAGTATTCCATATTGACAGTGTCGCTTCCCGGAGATATTGATGAATTGATTACGGGCTTGAATAATTACAACGCACGATTCCCGTTGATAAAGAAAGTGCCGATGTATCGAAAAGTCCTGCTTAAGCATTTGAATGATTTGGCGGAATATATCGCAGGTGAAATAAGGGAGCTGTCGGATGACGGCAATCCAGATGATGACACCATAGAAAATGAAGCTGTCACCTGTCATGCTGTCACAGATGTCAAAAATTGATACGCTGAAATCAAATAAAGGGACTTTCGGGTAAGGGAAATATCCGGTTGTTTTCTCTGCAATTATGCTATCGTTTTGAAAATGGCTGAATCACGTTGTACATCGAGGGAATATGGGCATTTGGCTATTTTGAGAGTGGTACACGATGCAATCCCCGATGCGAACCTTTCTGTTGGGAAAATCGCAAATAATGCCGATGCAGACCGAGGCTTTTTGAGCGAAAAATGGCGGTGCTT
>JBJDZF010000406.1:0-8956 GCA_051867855.1 Eubacteriales bacterium | reverse complement strand
ATATCAGAAAATCTCTCTGTATGTTTGGTTGGGATTGGGGACCTATGCTTCCGGATATGGGAATCTGGAGAGGGATTACGATGGAAGCATATGACAGCGCGCGCATTGCCGATGTTGAAATACGGCAGAGGCATAGCGGAAACGAAGTATGGCTTCTTGTAAATCCGCAAATACAGGAATGCGGACCTGCCGTTACATCCTGCCGTGCCCGCCTGATCTCGCCGGACGGCAAAGAGGAGTTGTTCGCTCTTGAGTCGGGAAAAGACAATGTTATAAAGATAACCGACAGGCAGCTCTGGTGGCCGAACGGTATGGGAGAGCAGCCGTTATACACACTTGAAACCGAGCTTTGGACAGACGGTGAAAAATCGGATTCGCTTACACGGCAGATCGGTTTGAGAACCTTGAAGTTAAGCCGTGAAAAGGACATATACGGTTCGGAATTCTGCTTTGAGATAAACGGAAAAAAGATCTTTGCCAAGGGAGCGAATTGTATCCCGGAGGACAGCATATTCCCGCGCATGAATAACGACAGGACTTTAAGATTGCTTGAGGACTGTGCAAAAGCCAATTTCAACTGCTTACGCGTCTGGGGCGGTGGATTTTATCCGGACGAATATTTTTACAGTCAATGCGATCGGCTCGGAATCATCGTATGGCAGGATTTCATGTTTGCCTGCATGAATGTATATCTGAGCGAGGATTTCAGAGAAAACGTGTGCTGTGAGATCGCCGATGTACTGATCAGGCTCCGTCAACATCCGTCCCTCGGAGTTCTGTGCGGCAACAATGAAATAGAAGAAGCGCTTACCGAATGGGGCTCATGCCTGGGGCACAGCACAGACGAAAACAGAAAAGACTATCTTGAATTGTTTGAAAAGATTATTCCCGATATCTGCGGCAAACTGGCACCCGATATTTCCTATATAAGCTCCACACCAAGCTCGTTCGGCCATTTTGAAGATCCGAGAAACGAATGCTTCGGCGACACGCATACATGGGCTGTCTGGCAAAAGGGGCAACCCGTTGAGGAATACGGAAACATACGTTCGCGCTTTTGCTCCGAATTCGGTTTTTCCGCTTTTCCTTCAATCCATACGATCAACTCCTTTGCCACGCCCGAAGAACAGTATATAGATTCGGAGACAATAAATGCGCATCAGAAATGCAGTATTGCCCATAAAAATATCGTGTCGTGTCTGAAAGAGGAATACGGAACTCCGGACAGCTTCCCACTCCTTGTATACGGCTCCCAGCTTGTGCAGGCGGATGCGATAAGAATGGCAGTCGAACATTTCAGACAGAACAGCGATTATTGCAAGGGTGCTCTGTATTGGCAGCTAAACGACTGCTGGCCGACTATATCATGGTCGTCCATAGACTATTACGGACGTTGGAAAGCATTGCAATGGAAGGCAATGAAATTTTTTGCGCCGATAATGATATCCGTCAGCAGCGCCGCCGGTCTTGCGCTCAATGTTTCAAATGAAGCCTTGGGGACTTTTGCCGGCAGAATCGTATATGACGTTTGCGACAACTCATTTGACGTGTTGGCGTCGGGTAGGATCGATATATCGGTGGGAGAGCTTTCAAACAGGAATTTTGAGATCACAAAAAATGTCAGTGCGTGTCTGCTTGAGAATCCCTGCGAGAGATTTTTACGGTACAGACTTGTCTCGGACGGCGGAAATAATGTGGTCTCCAAGGGAACGTATATACACTGCAAGCCGAGTGAATATAAATTCCGAGCGCCTCACTGGAATGTAAAAGCATCGGTCAACGGAAACTGCGGCAGGATCGTCATAGGGGCCGAGAGCTATCAGCGTGATGTTGCATTGTTCTTTGCCGACCCGAAAATCAACGTCGGTCTTCAGTTTTTCGATATGGACAGCGCAGAAAGTATCGAAATACCCCTGAATAATATACCGTTGGGGATCAGTGCGGATGATATTGAAAGGCAGTTGTCGGTATTGTCCTGCTATGATCTTGTAAATAAAGGAGGTAATTTATGAAAAAAAGAAAAATGTTTTTTGCCGTTATCTGCCTTTTGATTGTGCTCGGTTGTTGTATGTCGGCCTGCAAGAAGGAGTCAGGCAATGCGGACGAACCCGGGACGAATACGACCGATTCCGAATCGACGGACAACATTCCCGGCCCTTCGGATGATGAAGATTCAATACCCGAAGATGCGATCTCATACCCGCTCGTGCAGATCACTGATGACCTCAAGATAAACGGCAGATACACGGTGACCGATTCGGGTATAGGCTGTGATCACACCGCCTCGGGAATAGAATTCACCGCCTACTGCCAAGGAGATGTGAAATTGAAGCTTGAGTCTGTCGGAGATACATACTTCAGTGTATGGATCGACGGTATACGCAAGGGTTCCCGCATACATGCCGCAAACGGTGAAGGTACGGTGACGGTTGCCAAGTACCTTGAGGAGGGGGTGCATACCTTCAGAATACTCAAGCAAACGGAGAGTCGCCTTTCAAGGACGGTTCTGAAGGAAATATCTTTAAAAGGTATTATTAAAGAGCCTCCGGAGGATAAATCGCTTTACATCGAATTTATCGGCGACAGTATCACGGGCGGTTACGGAAATCTGACCACCGGAAAGCCTGCAGATGTAGGATCATCGTTGTACGAGGACGGAACACAGGCATATGCTTTTCTAACTGCGGAGGCATTGGATGCGGACTGCTCTGTCGTAAGCTGTGCGGGTATAGGCGTAGCGCAGGGATATGTGGACTTTAATATCTCCGATTTTTACCCGTGCGTTAGCTATTACCGCGATAGATCCGAAATGTATGTTGCCGCAAGGATTCCGGATGTTGTGGTCATAAACCTCGGGACCAATGATTATTCAAAGAAAGCGGATGTCCGGGAGTTTTCCGATGGAGTTGAAGCTCTGGTAGGAAGTATACGGGAAATGTACGGTGAAGACGTTTCGATAATTTGGGCTTACAACATGATGAACGAAGGCAACAGCTCAATTATCAGGAGTATTTTCAGAAGCCTCGGAGGCGAAGAGGCAGGGTACTTTACGGTTCCGCTCAGCAGGGATACCTCAGGCGGAAATTCGCATCCTTCCACGGATGGACACAAGGCATCCGCCGAGATACTGTCCGCATATATGAGCAACAAGGGATTTACTGACGGAACATGGAGAGAAAAAATTGAGGTCCTGCCTGCTTTGGATGCAGAAAAGGACGGTAGCGGATGGATACTTTCTTGGAACGACGGACTTCCCAAAACAAAAAAATATTAATATAATAATATTTTCAAAAAGGAGTGAAGAAAATGAAAAAAACAAAAAAGCTCACATTACTCTTTGCGCTTATCATGGTTTTCTCGTCAGTCACTTCAGTTTTCGCCGGTGCGATAGATATTGAGGGATTCCGGGAAGGTACGGTTTTCCTCAAGGAGGATTTCAGCACGGCGGGACTTGATGAAACCATTGCGGGAATAGCCGAAAACACTTGGCCCGATGGCAGCAATAAAATTGTCGGATATTCGTCCGGTGCCACAATGCACGTTTCCCCTTCTACAACTGCAACAGCCGACAGAACTGTTTATATTGACAACGGTAAGCTTGTGCTCGACGATACCACTACTCCCACAAGCGATTCCAATGGCTCGTTTGTTACATTAATTATGCCGGCGTCTTCCTTTGAGACCTTTGCCATCGAGATGGTCGTATCGGTTGAACAGTCTGATACCATTGCCGCATTATCGAAACCGTATATTTATCTTCTGAGAAGCAGAATTTCCAATGATGGGACAAAATGGGCAGAATATTTGTCCGTGAATGCAACCAACGGAAAAATTATGTCAAACGGAAAGGAAACCTCGGGCAGTATCATTTGGGGACAGCAGTATACCTTGACCGTGGTATTCAATGAGGTAACCGACGGAAGGACCTTGGATATTTATCTTGACGGAACCAAAATTGCCGAAAATCTGACTGCCGCCTACGGAGCATATTTCAATGACTCCATGCATTGGAGAATCGGATACGGCAATGCGGGCGGAAAAGTGTCATTTGATTCGATCTCCGCGTATTCGATTGATGTCAGCAAAGAATACACTGGCTTTGAAGCAATTACCGCCATATCAGAGGACTTTGATTCAAACCAGACTCTTGAGAGCGGACTTTCCCTTGAGGCAGAAGAAAGCGAATATGTTACGGAGAATGACAATACATATTTCAGATTTGTAAATGCTGCGGGCAAGGAAGGCAGAATTCAGCTTGCAAGCAGTGCGCCGTCAGGCTTTGAAGCATCGATGGACATTAAGTTTGAAAAAGATGTCGAAACAGGAGAAATTCTCTATCCGCAGTCCGTAAACACGGGTGCCAAAGCCGCTATGTGGGTGTTCGGGTTTAAGTCAACGGTAAATTCAAAAGGCAACTTCGGTTCCTTTGTCGCCGTCAATAATGTCGGAGAGCTCATAACCGGAAACGGAGCATACAATACCGGTATCAAGGTGGGAGCAGACGAGTTCACCAACGTAAAGGTCCGTTGGGTTGAAGCGGACAAGGCATACACCGTTTGGGTAAACAATATACCGGTGGCAAGCGGAACATTTGCTACGATGTTTACCGCCGCAAACTTTGATCTTCGCCTGATGAACCCGCTGACCAATACCGACGGTTCGGCAATTCAGAAGGTAGCCGTGAATATTGATAATATTGTTTTCAAGAGCCTTACCCCAAACAGCACTGAAATAAAAACCATCGGAGCACAGTTATCCACGGATACGGTTAAGGATGATCAGAATAATGAAAGTCAATCGGTACGCTTTGTTGCAGGAATAAATTCATTGAATTATAAGCAGATCGGATTTGTTGTTACCGAAGCAAACTACAACGCATATTGGAATATTAACGGCACAAAGGTCTATGAGTCCATTCTGGCAAGTAGCGAAACAGGGGCAGTTGATCCTGTAAATGCAAACGAATATGACTGTGCATATTTGTTCGCTCTCACCATTACCGATGTCCCTGTGGAGGAGCTTGAATTTACGGTTACACCGTACGGTATATCCGATGACGGAACCGTCGATTATTACGGTGCCGCTATGGTAGTTACCCTTAAGGCAGACCGTACCTATACAGTAACTTATAAATGAGGTAAATAGCGTGAAAGTATTGCTTGCCTTTAAGTGAAGTACATCTTTTTCACGCCCAAATTGCTTTCAAAATGGGACCCAACCCATTTTGATTTGCAATGCAAATACGAGCAATTACAATATTTATTTGAGCCGCCTGTGGCGGAATGGAGATTAATATGAAATCAGAATATAAACATCCGACCGCATATGCGGAAATGGTCTCTTTAAAAGATATTATTACCTTATCCCTGGTTCAGGACGGCGAAGGATTAAAAACGTCATGGGAAGATAGTATATCGCTCAATGGACCTGAGCAGTAATTAACGATCGGGGTGGATAACATCCCGGGAGTAAAACAGGCAACGATCCGGATACGATCCGGTACGTTGCCTGTTTGTGTTTAATAGGGTTCTGTAATAAATGTTGGGGTGAAGCCAAAGATATAGCGAAAAAGAAAAAAGTAAAAAAGAAAAAGCATATTAGATAATTCGCAAATAATGCCGATGCAGACCGAGGCTTTTTGAACGAAAAACAGTGGCGCTTCTCGCAAGGCGGAAAATCAGGAGATTTAAGAAAAATATTATCACATACATTAAAAAACTGATTGCTTTCTTTCGTAAAAAATATCATTCTGTCACACGGCTCAAAATTTTAACCGCAGAAAGCAAAATATAAGTCAATACCTTTAAGCTCCATTTGAGGACAAAGAATAACGGTAGGACAACTATCCCTCCGCCATCAACCCGCCTGCCTTTCTTTCCTCGCTTTTCTGAAATTTTTTGGGTGATATACCGAAATGTCGTGAAAACATGACGGCAAACTGTGAGCTGTCCGAAAATCCGCAGTTTGCGGCGACATCTGTGACGCTTATATCCGGAGTGGAGGACAACATCGAGTACGCATTTTCAAGCCTGACGTTTATCAGGTAGTTCTGCGGGGAAAGACCGTACTGCTTTTTGAAATAGTGGCGGAAATAGTCATAGCTGTATCCGCTCATTGCGGCAAGCTCTGTGAAATCCAGCTTCTTGTAGAAATTTTCGTTTATATACTTCTTTATATAGTCCAGCGACTTGCAGGAATGATCGCTTCCGGTCATTACTATTCTCTGGATTTCCGTCAGCAATATTTTAATCAACCGATTATTTATGTAATTGTATCCTTCTTTTCCCTCGATAACTTCCTTGAGCATGAGACGCACGTATGTAAAAATTGTGCTCTCGCCGTTCGACACAATGAGAGGCTCATGGCATACAAAAGGTAATTCGTCCGCTTCGAAAACGATACATACGACCTCTCCGGAGCTCATGAACTTTTCGTCATGCTGCGTGTTCGGCGGGATCAGGGCGAGACTGAAGGCGGAAAAATCATATCGCTTGTCCCCGATCACGGTATAACCGTTACCGTCAAGATAGCAGTTTATCTCATAAAACTGGTGGCTGTGCATCTTGGCATAGTGAGTCACGACATAATCGTATTTGATTATCGAAAACACGGAACAGTTCATCTTTTATCCTCCTGATCACATAATTTGCGGTATTGGTTCAGCATAAGTTCAGGCAGATTGACATCACTGCGGGAAAAAGCGATATCATGACCGAATATCTATAAAAAATATACCATTGATAATAATATTTGTCAATAGTCCAAAATATGTTTTTTGGATTCCGCCGGCTTTTAACAGTAAAAATATGAACTACTCAGGGCTTTGCGCAAACTTATGAGCAGGTAATTTTAAACAAATACATTTATTTACATTACAGACAAAAACTAATTCGGCAAAAAGCCGATAAGACAAAAAATCAAGCCGAATTATCATAGAAAACAACTGTGGTATATGCTATAATTCAGATGAAATAACGATAAAAAAATGTGCATAAATCACATGAAGCATACAAATACGGAGGAAGATGAAATTGTTTAGGAGAATATCTGCCCTGATACTTGCCGTACTTATGATTTTTCTGTGTGCGTGCGGTCCGAAGGATCAGCCCGATACGCCCGAAACCGACGGCGGGAACAATACATTCAGCCTTGTGGAGAACGGACGATCCGACTATGTTATAGTCGTTCCCAAGGGTGACAGCGCATTGTACCAGAAGGCATATACGCTCTCCGAGGCTATTGAGAGCGTGACCGGCGTGCGTTTGCAGGTACTGCAGGACTCTTATGCGGAGCAGGAGAAAGAAATATTGGTCGGAAACACATCGCGCAAAGTTGACGCGGAGCAGCTCAACTCTCTCGCAACGCCAGACGACTACGCGGTTTTGAAGAACGGCGACAAGGTACTCATTTACGGATGCACGGAGTCCTCGGTAGACGGTGCCGTTGCGTATTTCACGGAGAATTACATAACACCCGTCAAGGACGGTGTGCTGAGGGTACCGGAAAACATGAATTATGTTTTTCTCTCCGACGCCGAGTATATGGTGTTGGCTGCGGACGGTGTGAGCGAGTATGTGATAGTATCCCGCGAATCGGATAAGAAATACGCACAGACGGTTCAGGACGCCGTAAAGAAGCAGACCGGAATTACGCTCAATATAGTTACCGCAAGCGAAAAACACGACAGGGAGATAATCGTCGGAGACGCACAGCGGGATGAGGGCAAGGCGGTAGAGGACAATATCACCTCTGCATTCGAGGGCGTATTCAAAGCCGTCGGGAAAAAGCTTGTCATAGCGGCGGGCGGCGACGCGGCGCTCGATGCCGCGGTGAAGTATTTCGAAAAGACAGCGGGAAACCTCATGTTCAACGGTAAGATGATGGTATCGTCCGTGTACGAAAAGAAGGTAAGCTTCGGTGAGCAGATAGCCGAACAGGTGCTTGAGAGCATACGCATCAATCCCTCGTCGATCGACATGAACGTCGAGGTGGAAGAGGTGAGAGTATATACTCCCGACGGAAGCGACGGCGCATGGTATTATTCGCATCATCCCTTCATGACGAAATTCAACGACAGGTATTATATTTTCTATTCCTCCGGCAGACGCAATGAGGATGACTGCGGGCAGAGAATAATGATGGCAACCTCCGACGACTTCGTAAACTGGGATGTCAGTGTGCTGGTTGACAGTATACAGGGCAAGTACGCCGAATGGGTACTCTACTGCAAGGGATGCTATGTACGCGACGGCGTCATGACGGTGTATTATCACGGTTATGAGTATGCCGAGGATGTCCTCCGTAAGAATTCCGACGGTACGGCACTGCGTCCCCTTGAGGAAAATGCGGTGAGACTTCAGTACGGTACCTATTACATACAGACCACCGACGGAAAGAATTGGAGCGCTCCGAAGGAGCTCGGCGCTATCAAGGGCGGAAATATGAGTCCCATTGAGTATGACGGCGGAGTTCTGCTCTGGGCGGGTTACGGAAGTCTTTCGGTGTCGGGCAGCCTTTCGGGAACCGAAAACTGGAACAATATCGGTCTCAAGCTTGACGCGAACACCAAAGAACCCAAGGCTATCACCGAATCGAGCATATACCAGCTGTCCGACGGGACACTGATAATCATGAGCAGAACCAACGGCGGCTGTATGCTGGCGGCGGCAAGCTTTGACGGCGGGAAGAGCTGGACGGATATGTACGAGACGAAGTTTACCGATTATGCGGCTAAATTCCAGTTCGGGACACTGCCCGACGGAAGATATTACTACGTCGGAAACCTTTCCACAAAGCGCTCCGAGCTTGTTGTTATGATATCCGACAACGGAGTGGACTTTACAGAGGGCTATTATCTCGGAGACACGGAATATAAACAGCAGAGACAGGGAATGTACAAGGGCGGATTGGGTTTTGCATTTGCGTGCAAGGGTGCCCTGTCTGCCGGGATGCGGGA
>JBJDZF010000405.1:0-2065 GCA_051867855.1 Eubacteriales bacterium | reverse complement strand
GTCATTGTATTTTCCCCCTGACAAAGGATTTGATATTTTTGTAAGTTAATTCGGGTACATTGCGGGAAGACAGCAATACTCCCTGGTTGTCCAGTGCAATATTTCTGTATTCATCGTACAACCTGTACTGCAGATCCATATCGATGTAGCTGTCTTTTTCTTCGGGACGGCTTCTGACACGCGAAACCGCAACAGGTACGGGCACATCCAAAAAGAAGGCGATATCCGGCTTAAATATATTCCATGCGATCTCATAGATCCATCCGTCATCCTCATACCCTCTGGCACGTAGGTTCGCAAGACAGGAGTAGAAATACCGGTCGGAGATCACAATTTTTCCGGCTCTCAACGCAGGCAGTATCACTTGGTTTACGTGCTGGATGCGGTCTGCCGCCGCCATGAGCGACAGAGCGCGGTACTCGTACCGCGAATGGTCCTCCGCGTCCATATATGTACGGAAGATATCCGTTTTACGCATCATGTCGGTCGGTTGCTTGGTTACCATAACGTCAAAGCCCTCAAACTCCAGATCTTCACGCAGCATATTGATCATCGTACTCTTCCCGCAGCCGTCCAGTCCGCAGAAGGTAATTAACAGTCCCCTCGTACCGTGCGGGCGCATATTCAGGTATGTACTCATTTCTCAAACACCTCCAACAACGCCATACGATCTTTTGCAAAAAATCGCTTTACCGGGTCCGACTCCGTATAGTGATACAATTTATTTTCCGCAGGAGCAATGACACAGTCAATGGCATATGCTTCTTTCTCTGTAAGATCAAATGGCAGCGGCAGCGGAATATGGAAAAACGCCTCAACACTACGGCAACAATATGCCACTTCGGTCCGCATATTTGCTCCCTCTGCTCTCGACATCAACGCGGAATAGTCATCCTCATTCAGTTCCGACAACAGCCCGAAAATATCGCAATATTTATATAATGTCATATCCCGTTTCATGCGGATCCACGGAACGGTAGTTGCCTCCTTGTACAGATGCGCGCACAAATGGAGCAGAAAATCGCAGGCATCCAGAGTCCTGATCTCTGCAGAGCCTACACTGATTACCCATGTGCGGGCAAGCATTTTCCCGAGACTTTCGTCATCGCCGTTTTTATAGTCGAGAGAAAAATTCAAATCCACCTCCAGATGCTTCATGAACGGGAGCTTGGTCTCCTTAATAAACGGAACGGTTTCTCCTCTTGTCATCTTTGATTCGATGATCTGCTGTCTGGTTGCGGGCATAAATACACCGTTTTTCAGATACCCCTGTCTGAAGCCCGCTATCTTGAGCCTTGCGGACACTTTTCCGACATTTTCGGGAGCCACCAGCACGTCGATATCATTGGAAGTGCGGCATCCCTTCGGATACCACGGGCAGAGGTACGCCCCTTTGAGAAGTGCGTACGGTACACCGCAAGCCTCAAGCTCCGCAGACAAGAATTTCAAACAGCCGATAAAATCTTCGTTTAGCTTTTCATTGAGCAGATGTGCGTTTCGGAGAGAATTACGGAATTCCCGATCCACCCGATCCAACAGTTCTGTTTCCTTCAGAACGTGGTACGCCACTCCCGCCATACGGTTGGCAAACAACATTCCCAGCACGTCCGGGGTTGCCGCACCGTTGTTCAACAGTCTTTCAAGTTTTTTCGCGTTTGGATTGCGAAAGACGCACAATTCCAAAAACAGTTCTTTTTCTTTTTGATTCATTTTATTTTTCCTTTTCTTTTAGATTCAGCCTGACTGTAACTGTATTATAGAAATTAACGTTGACAACTACTGTCAGCATTAAAAATAAATCAGGCGATTTGGAAATAATTTTTATTATTTGCGAGGGCATGGCATTTCCTTTTTCGTTGAGCTTATTTTTCACCAATTCCTGTATCTTTCTCAGCATAAGAAGCTCTTCGTCACACATATACATACGGTCAAAACCGTAATTTCCGATAATATACACTCAACTGTCGTACTTTCCGCTCTTTATATAGAGATAAATATGAAAAGTTGCTTTGATTTCATATCACGAAAATAAAAAAGCATGACAAATAGCGTTTCTGCTACTTGT
>JBJDZF010000404.1:0-2079 GCA_051867855.1 Eubacteriales bacterium | reverse complement strand
TCCACACCTCCGCTCATTGCCACCATGACTTTGTTGTTCATTCTGTTATCCCCAACTTATGAATTACCAATCGAAGCGCGTCAGCTTACCTTCGCCGACAAGCCCGCGGAAGTCGCGCCTGCGCAGTATTTCGTACACGGCAACGGCGACCGAATTTGAGAGATTGAGAGAGCGCAGGGAGTCCCGCATGGGAATCCTCACACATCTCTCTCTGTTTTCGTGCAACAGCTCCTCGGGAAGCCCGCGGCTCTCTTTGCCGAACATTATGAACACCTCATCGGGGTATTCCACCTCGGTGTACGTACGCGGCGCTTTGGTGGAAAAATAATATATCTGCGCCCCGGGATGCGCGGCGTTGAAGTCGTCGAGACTGTCATAATAGGTTATGTCGAGCTTGTCCCAGTAGTCAAGACCTGCGCGCTTGAGCTTTTTGTCGTCCACGGTAAAGCCCATCGGGCGGATTATGTGGAGAGATGCACCGGTGGCGGCGCAGGTCCTTGCTATGTTCCCCGTATTCTGCGGGATCTCCGGTTCGTGAAGTACAATGTTGATCTCATTCATGTTGCTTATTGATCTCCATTCCGCCGCTCAAGCGGCGGCATAAAATATAATGAAATTGATGAGCTTCAATACCAAATTGACTTATCTTTCACGCTATTTCCTTGTGATCTGACGGATATATTATATTACTTTTATGTCCCTTAATCAAGTATGGTAAAAAAATTTACAAACATAGCAGTGCGCTTTGTCTGAAAATGCTTGCAAACTTGAGGCTTATGTTGTATAATTAATTGATTATAGCTGTTTGTGTAATACTATGTAAATTACAAAATATCGGGGGGTCTTTAATGGGACTTATTAAAAAGGTTTTCGGAACTTACAGTGACAGACAACTCAAAAAGCTTGACAAGCTCGTCGACTATATAGAATCGCTTGCTCCGAAATATAAGGAAATGTCAAACGGAGAGCTTTCGGGAACGACCGACCTGCTTAAAAAGAGGCTTGAGGACGGCGAGACGCTTGACGACATACTTCCCGATGCGTTTGCCGCGATCAGAGAGGCGGACGACAGGATTCTCGGAAAGCGTCCCTTCAGAGTACAGCTTATCGGAGGTATAATTCTTCACCAGGGCAGAATTGCCGAAATGAAGACCGGTGAAGGAAAGACACTTGTCGCAACCATGCCTGCGTACCTTAACGCGCTTGCCGGGAAGGGCGTCCATATCGTGACCGTCAACGACTACCTTGCAAGGCGTGACAGCGAGGAGATGGGCAGAGTGTTCGAATTCATGGGACTCAGTACCGGTCTTGTCATTCACGGAGTGTCTCCCGAGGATAAGAAGCTCGCATACATGGCGGATATCACGTACGGTACGAACAATGAGTTCGGCTTTGATTACCTGCGCGATAACATGGTCGTCTACAAAGAAAAGATGGTACAGCGCGGTCACAACTTCGCCATTGTCGACGAGGTGGACTCCATACTCATAGACGAGGCGAGAACCCCTCTTATCATTTCGGGTGCAGGGGAAAAATCCACGGATATGTACGACCGTGCCGACAGCTTCGCAAGAGGACTCCGCAAATTCGTCATAAAGGAAATGGACAGTAAGGAGAGCTATGACGATGTGGACGCGGATTATATCGTTGACGAAAAGGCAAACAATGCCGTTCTGACTCCGAAGGGCGCGCAGAAAGCGGAGGCATTTTTCGGCATTGAGAACCTGTCGAATCCCGAAAACTCCGAAATCGCTCACCATATCAACCAGGCGATACGCGCTCACGGTATCATGAAGCGCGACGTGGACTACGTCGTCAATGAGAACGGCGTTATGATAGTCGATGCTTTCACCGGACGTCTCATGCCCGGACGCCGCTATTCCAACGGACTTCATCAGGCAATCGAGGCAAAGGAGGGAGTCAAGGTCGAAAAGGAAAACAAGACCCTTGCCACGATCACCTTCCAGAATTATTTCAGGATGTACACCAAGCTCTCCGGTATGACGGGTACCGCTATGACCGAGGAGATGGAATTCAGGGAAATATACAGCCTTGACGTTGTCGAGATCCCGACAAACA
>JBJDZF010000403.1:0-2080 GCA_051867855.1 Eubacteriales bacterium | reverse complement strand
CGCCCTCTGCGGAGGGCGACGAGGGCTCCGCGCCCTCGACCGCGCCACCTTTTGAAGAAAGGTAAACGCGCAAGCGCGTTGACGAAAACTTTGATCCAATCGGTTTAAAGTTCTTGAAGGGGTATGGGGCTGTTAAAAAAGTCACCGAAGGAAAAGGCCACGAGAGGAAGAAAACCTCTTGTGGCTTTTTGCATAAAAAGACGGCTGCCCTCTTTCAAAAGCAGCCGAAATGTGGTATAATTATTTCGCCAAAAACACTCATACCGACGAGGATATTATACCATGATTCAACTAAAAATTCCAGTAGATTTAGAAAAAAATATTGAAATAACTGACCCCATTTACACGTTTAACGAAGTGATGGAGCAGATAGATCTGACAAAGTATTATCACGAGAGCAAAAGCAATCTCGGACGACCGAAATATGACTGCGAGAAACTGCTGAAGGTGACCCTGTTTGCGTTTATGGAGAACGGGTATGCATCCTTGCGAAACATTGAAAAGCTATGCAAAACGGATATACGGTATATTTGGCTTCTCGACGGAGAAAAAGCACCGACCTATGTCACGATTTCAAATCATTTAAGAGAGTATATCGGGCAAAACATTGAAACTTTGTTTGCGGACATCAACAAATATCTGTTTGAACGGGAAGGCGTGGATTTAAGCCGACTTTACATAGACGGAACAAAGATCGAAGCCAACGCAAACAAATACACATGGGTGTGGAAAAAGTCTTGCCTGAAAAGCAGGGATAAGGTTTACGCAAAGCTTACCGAGCTTATAGGCGAAATAAACGACGGCATATTAAGCTGTTTCGGCGTCCGTATAGAAACCCGTGCAGAATATGCGATCGAGTATCTTGAGGAAATCATCATGCGGTTTTCGACCCTTACGGGAGTAAGCGAGAACCGTCTGAGAGGCAGAGGACATCATAAAACAGCAGAGCAAAGGCAGTATGACAAGCTGATTGAATATTTGAAACGATTAAAGAAGTACGCAGAATATATTGAAATTTGCGGAAATAACCGAAACAGCTACAGCAAAACAGATCACGATGCCACCTTCATGCGGGTGAAGAGAGACTATATGGGAAACGATCAGCTGCTGCCGGCATATAATATGCAGATCGGCGTTTGCGATGAATATATCGCTGTTGTGGATGCGCAGCAATACGCTTCGGACATGGACTGCTTCGTGCCGCTGATGAATAAGTTTAAGAAGACATACGGGAGATTCCCCACATATCCGGTTGCGGACGCAGGATATGGCTCATACAACAATTATCTGTTCTGTGCAGCAAACGGTATGGAGAAATATATGAAGTTTACCATGTTCGAGAAGGAAACAAAGGACATAAAATACCGAGATGATCCGTACAGAGCCGTGAACTTCAAGCAGAATGAAAACGGGTTCCTGCTCTGCCCGGAGGGACGCAAATTTGAACATTTGTATGATCGTCACATAAAGGGAAATCAATACGGCAGAACCGAGGAGATATACAAATGCGAATGCTGTGAAGGGTGCCGAAGACGAGCCGAATGTGTGAAAGGCAAAGGTGACAGGACAATCCGGATGAACCGTGAACTGACGGCAATTCATAATGAAGTATTGAACAACCTGAGGTCAGAATTGGGAATCACTTTACGCACCAACCGTTCCATCCAAGCGGAGGGAACATTCGGCTCCATCAAGTGGAACCGTTCCTACAAAAGAGCACAAAGAAGGGGCATAGAAAGCGTAATTTTGGAGTTTTGTCTGATTTCCATCGGATTTAACCTTTATAAATATCATAACAAGAAATTGCGAATACCGATAGCGGCATAAAAATCTTGTTATACAACGATGTAGCGACCTGTGAAAATGCCATTTCGTCACAGGTCTTGTGGTGTTGCGCTTTTTCCGAATAACGTAATCTGTTTTCCTTTCTATATCAAACAGAGCAGAAATTTTGACTCTCCTGTCATCATCTCTGCTCTGTTTGGGCTGTTTTTTAACAGCCCCCTCGACTTTTATTTAGTTCTTACTTTTCCGGATCAAGATATTTCCAGCAAGCGACGATATAGTTGATGACGGACCA
>JBJDZF010000402.1:0-9075 GCA_051867855.1 Eubacteriales bacterium | reverse complement strand
CAAAAGCTTTCAAACCTTTTAAAATTTATCCCGGTCCAAAGTTCTTGAAACAGGAGCGCGGTGAGACGTGAAAAGTCAGCGGAATAATATAACAACCGAATAAGCAGACCTAACAGCAAAACACCACGGAAGAAAAATCCGTGGTGTTTTGCTGTTGCTTATTGTTTAGCAGTGTTTTTATCAAGAAAGCGACCTCCCTGTCCTGAAAAACGGTTCCATCCTGTGCTCGCTCCCAAGATGTTAGTTTCCGTTACGCGTTCACGTCATCCGGTGCACGGTGGCTGCTCTATTTGCCTGCAATAATTATGTATTTTTTGACCTTCACACAAGTCATATTCAGGCAAAGGCCTTAAGCGGGGTTACATCATTGTTTTATCGGTTGAGTTCCCATCTCGCCGATGAGTCTCTTCCCACGCTCTGCCGGGTCCGAGCTTCACCGGCTGCATGCGGTCGGGGGAGCGTTCAACGCACACCGTCGTCACCTTTCCGTTCCAGTGAAGCTCCAACATGATCGGAACATCTGTTCTGACGCTGATCTGCGGCGGTTCGGTTTCCCGCTTTCTTGCCTCGCAGATCAGATCAAGGCACGTCGTTCCGAACGGATAATTCAGGATCCCATGCCGTTCCGGGCAGTTGACCTCCCAGCGGACGGTATTCCGGACAGGATCGCCGTGTATTCCGAACACGTACTCAAACAGCACGGAGATCGGGGTCAGCCCGGTCCAGCCAACAAAATCGCTTTTTGCCGGTCTTCCCTGCTTGACATTTTCGGGGCTGTAGTTTTCCCAGAGCGTCCCGGTTTTGCAGTAGATTTCGGTCACCGCCCGCAGGTGATCGCAGGCGATACGATGTGCCGGTGCGGTCTCGCCGATTTTTTCCAGCCCCTTGAGCACCATGTAATTCGTCGGTGCCCATACGCCGCCTCTCCAGTATCCCCCGTTCGGATCGTAATCGGGGTGGTCCGCCGACAGCGACGGAATGGGATGCGGTGTCCTGAACTCGTTTCTGTTATCCAGATGGGCGAGAAATGCCTGCATCCTTCCCTCCGGAACGACACCGGCAAGCAATGCCCAGTACGCGCCTATGGATTTTACCCGATTCTGCCTGCCGTTTTTCCAGAGATCATAGTAAAAAGCGTCCTCCTCCGACCACAGCAAGCAATTGATGCTGTCCGTCAGTGCCTCCGCTTCCTCTCCCAACTCTTCAAGCACGTCGGTACGTCCCAGCTCCTTTGCCATCCGCAGAAGCAACCGTGCGTCCAGAACCGCCTGCAGGCAGGTATCTGCCCAGATCTGATGACCATGGGAAAAGCAGACATCGTATCCCTCCTGCAACCGGGGCTGGTTGTCCATTCCGCAGCCCCAGCCGCAGGACCAATATGTGCCGTCGCGCCAGGTACGGTTGAGGCGCATCCAACGGTGATACGCAAACAGCGGGTCAAACACCTCCGCAAGGCGCGTTTTGTCTGCCGTGACCGAATAGTATTCCCATTCGCTCCAGGTCATTATGGCGGGACCGGTGGATGACGGGTCATGCCTTGCAAAATGCCCGCCGGGTCTGTTCTCGCACAGCTCCCTGCAGATAAATCCGTCCCGATGCTGTGCGGCATAGAAGTTATCAAGTGTCTGCTGAAAATTGAATGCGTTTATGCCGTACCGTCCGAACATGGTGATGAAAGAGGAATCCCACATAAACAGAAAGCCGTTGAAAGCCGTATCAATAAAAGGAGAAACAAAGCCGCTTTCCTCCCTCGGGTTGCGAAGATTGGAAAAGGCAATTTCCCATGCGCGCCAGTAACAATCGATCACTTCCCCGTGCCCGTCCCAGACCGGATGCGGAAGCCGCTCCCGGCTTTCGCAGAACTGCGGAAGCGTAACGGTCTTTCTCTCTTTTTGGAGAAATGCGTTTCGTTCCGCCGCCTGATTCCTGACATATGTCAGCTCCTCGTTTTTTCCGAACAAACAATCCATACTCTGTCTCCGTATGACTTCGATCATATGTGTGTTTTTTACGCGATTATTATACAATAGATTTCCGATTACATCAAGTCTTTTGTCAAATAAGTGCATATTGTTTGCTTTTTCGCGCACCGAACAAACGTGTGACTTTGAAGACACTGTACATATGCGCAGGGATGAAAGGCGTTTGTGCGTGAGTTCCGTTGTCATATTCGTAATTCACAGTCCTCAGATTTTACGGCGTTGTTGTTATTTATAAAGATATATTTCACAAATTATTGCTATGTATGTCCACTTGGTGTAGCGTTTATGCACATAAATTGATATATTCGCAAAACAGAGCAGTTGACAAAATCGTGCAATTATAAGTCATAACGTCATTTACAACACTTACAAAATGGACTATAATTAAAAATGGCATAATGAATAACTTGTTTAGTTTTTTGAGGAGAGGAGATATACATTATTAACATGGGAAATAATAATTTTATAAAGAAAATCTCAGTGTTGTTCACCGTGTTCATTTTACTCGTTTCGTCTTTCTCTGTTACGGCTTTTGCGGAAGAAGCCAAAACCGTAGAGGATTTCTGGCAGACGGACAAGATGATCAAGGCGGTTTACACGTCAAAAGCAACGACAATTGACGGTGCGGTCGGCGAGAACGAGTGGAACGATTCTCAGAGCTTTGTTGTCTCTCCGTCTCTTGCAGACGGCCATTTTCTGAGGGCAGACAAGTGGGAAGAATCCGAAAAATCCACATTGAGCTTTATGTGGGACAGTGAGGCCCTGTACATACTTGACAGAAGAACAGATTCGTTCCCCGTATACGATACGGCACCGATCTACGGAACAAGTGCAAATGGCGCCTTGCCGTGGACGACCGACGGTGCGATTTTCGGCTTGCAGCCGATAGATTCTCTGTCGGAAAACAGAATGGTATTTCATTTTTACGAGACTCTCGCAGACACCGCGGCAGGAGCAACCGGCGGAATGCGCCTGAGAGTTTCCGTGGGAGACACCAAATCGTATCTTGATACGCCGACGTCACTTTCATATAAAGCAGCTCTCACGTCTGACGGTTGGCAGATGGAGATGGCGATCCCGTGGAGCGTAATACGGGAGTATTTCCCGAATTTCTCAACTGTCAGCGGCACCTATATCGGATTGCGGCTCTCGGTTTATAACAGAACATCGGCAGGCGATAATACTTACATATGCTATACCGAGGAATCTATTTCGGATTTCGGTACCGAGAGCAACAGGTATCCGATACTCGCGCTTGCCGATGAGAGCGGCAATGTCCCTGATATAGGCAGAGAGATTACCGCCGTGGAGGACTATGTGGACGATGTGACGGAGCCGCCTGCAGATACAGAGACCTCGGATACAGGGAGTAGCAGCGAATCCTCCGAAGCGTCCCGGGAGGATCCGGCGAGCGGGGATAATACCGATGCCGAAACGAATTCAAAGATTAAGATAATCGTCTTTGCGGTTGTTATAGGCGTTTCTGTCATAGCGGCTGCGGTGATCTTCTTTTTGATGAAAAAGTCCGTGGTGCGTATCGTTGCAGTGGTTCTCGCGGTATTGATCATCGTCGGGTGCATTGCGGGGATAGCCGGCTCTGTAAAATCCGGAAAAAATACCGGGGAAGAGGGCACTTCAGGGACTGTTTCCACAGACAGAAACTCTGACGGGACTGTAAATTCGAACCTGCCGTCGGACCTTGATTTCGGAGGAAGTAAGGTCAATATACTGATACGGCAGACATTTAAGGATGAGTTCGCTCCGGAGTATACCGGCGCGGTTATTGACAACGCCGTCTATGAGAGAAACCTCGCCGTTGAGGAGAGAATAGGCGTGAAGCTGAATTATGTTCTCAATAATTCAAATGCGTCAAAGGATTATATAGCCCACGTGAGAAATTCCGTGAATGCCGGTATAGAGGATGGTTACGATGTAATAACCACATACGCTTATTACGGTGCCGGTCTTGCGGCGGAGGGACTTTATTATGATCTCAATACAAAAGACGACGACAATTATCTGTCTCTTTCAGATCCCTGGTATTCTCAGAGCTTTGTAAAGGAAAACACCTACAGAGATAAACTCTATACAATTGCAGGGGACGTTACGATTTCCGCAACGGACAGAATTGTTGTTACCTTCTTCAATCGGAATGAACTGGATAACAGAGGGTATGCAGATCTCGATCTGTATGAGATCGTTGAAAACGGCGAATGGACTCTGGAATATGTAAAACGGCTTGTCAAAGACATTTACGAGGACACAGACAAAAACGGAATCAAGGACAAGGACGATTTTTACGGTCTTTCCTTCAATCACGGTTCTATGTGCCTTGACGCCATGTTCAGCGCCATGAACATAAGGATAATCAGCAAGGATGCCGATGGTGAGCTTTATTATTCCCTTAACTCCGTGCGTAATAATAACGCATACAGCGCCCTCTTTGATTTCATATACCAGAGCGTTGACGGAATCAGGCTGAACATTCCGGAAGATAACGAGTATTACGGTACGCAGACGACATATTACAGTGATCAGGCTTTCAGTGACGGAAAAGCCATGCTCTCGTTCGGACTTCTGGCATCCGCAAAAGTGTTCGCGCAGAAAAAAGACCTTTCTTACGGTATATTGCCGCTCCCGAAGTATGATAAAGAGCAGGCTGAATACTATACTACTCCTCAGGATGCATACAGCTTGGTGTCGCTTCCGGCGAATATTTCTTCGCGTACGGCGATTGCAACGGCTACACTTGAAGCTCTTTCCGAGGAATCATATATAAGTGTACGTCCGGCATATTACGATATAGCATATAAGTTGCGTTATGCATCCGATGTCGATACCGCAAAGCTCTTTGACCGAATAATTGACAATATAACATATAACTTCGGAGTCGTAAATTCCGCTTCCCTGGGAGATCCGCTCTGGAAATTGCGCAACTGTCTGCGCGGCTCTGTTTCGGAGCCTTACGGAAGCCTTAACACCATCTGGGTAACATATCGTGGGGAATTGAACGGCGCTCTTGAAAAATTTCAGAATACGATGAGCTGACCGACACCGGTTGCAAGCCGAAGCCTCAGGCGTGCTGTCACGCCTGAGGCAGAACAAATGCCTTAAAAAAAGAGCGATCATTATTCGGTAAGGGGGATTTTAAGAAAGTATGTTTAAAAGCTCGAAAATCTACCGCTTTACGGCACTGACTGTGGGCTTTATAATGCTTTTTCAGCTTTGCCTTGCTTCATGCGGCGGAAAGGATGATGAAGCTCCGGAACCGGTGGAGGTGAATCTTTCAGAGTACGTAATAGTCAGATCCCAGGATGCCTCCAAGGCAGCTGTATCCGCTGCCGTATCCCTCAGGACTCGGCTTAAGCAAGCCGGGATATCGGTTGAAATGACAGATGACTGGTCGGAAGGAACGGAGAGCGACGTTAATAAAAAGGAGATCCTTTTCGGAGCGACAAACAGATCCGAAAGCTCCGAAGTGGCACAGTCAATAAACGGATACGGCTATGCGATAGCTTTGCGTGGCAACAAAATTGTAATTACCGCCGCAAAGGACTCCTTTTTGCAGTATGCGGCAGATTATTTTGTAAATAATGTGGCAAACGGAAACAGTATTATAACTCTCGATTCAAATTATCTTTATTTGAGCGAACCTTACGAGGTGGTTTCGCTTGTATCGGACGGGAAGTGTAACTATACGGTTATACGAGAGGAAGGCTCTTCCGATCATATTGTCGGGCTTGTTTCGGATATACGTGAGAAAATCGTGTCGCTGTCGGACGCCAAGATTGTAAGGATGAACATCGACGCAGACGTTGAAGCCTCCGATGACGCTCTTGAGATATTGATAGGACATACAAACCGTCCCGAATCCGCAAAGGCGCTCGAAGCTCTGGGGGCGGATGAGTACATCGTTACGTTTATTAACGGAAAAATCGTGATAAATGCCCGGTCGCTTTTGGGAATAGAACAGGCATCTCTCGAATTTACCGAAATGCTGGCGGATAATGTAGACTCTGACAAGAGTATTACCATACCGATAGTAAATACGTTTGTCGGCTCTCTTGGCTGCTGTCCCGAAGAGCTGCCCGAACCGTCTGGGCTTTCCCTTGTGTCGGCATATGCCGGACTTGGGGATACCTATGAATCCGTCTGGGGCGGTGCTTCTGCCGATGACTTTGACGTATACCGTGAGGCTCTCGGTAAAGGAGGTTATTCTCTTTACGACGAGAATAGGATAGGGGATAATCTTTTTGCGGTATACACTAAAAAAAGCGTGGCGGTATACGTAAGTTTTACACCGTGGGACGGTACTCTGCGTGTGATTTCCGAAACCTTTTCGGCACTTCCGGTTGTTTCCGAACAGCCCTTTGAAACGGTGACGGATACCGTCATAGCACAGATGAAGCTGAACGGACCGGCAGGGAACTTCGGTATGTCTTATGTTATCACCCTTGCCGACGGAAGCTATATTGTGATAGACGGCGGAGGCAGAGAGGGCGACGATGACGCCGCGCTGTATACTTATCTGCGTGACAACAACAAGCGGACGGACAAAAAGATTGTCATAGCCGCATGGATTTTCACACACGAGCATTATGACCATGTGGCAAATTTCATTAAGTTTTCAAAGCAGTACGGACAGTACATTACTCTTGAATCCGTGATCCTGAATTTTGTGAGAGAATATGAATGTGAAGGTGCAGGTGTTTACTATTCACAGATTCAGGACGCGATTTCAAAATACGGAAACGTAAAAATGATAAAAGCACATACCGGGCAGAGAATGAAGATACGTAATGCGGAGCTTGAGGTACTCTATACAAACGAAAGTCTTGCGCCGATCGTATTTGACGGACTCAATAACACGTCGACCGTTTTTCGTGTAAAAGCAGAGGGAAAGAGCGCCGTCTTTTTCGGGGATATAGAAGAAACAAAAAGCATCAGGCAAACCGCCATAGAGGTAATATACAATATGTACGGCGAAACGCTTAAAAGCGATATTCTGCAGGTGGCACACCACGGTCTGTCCGGGGCGTCCGTGGATATTTATGCCGCGGTTGCACCCGAGATCGCCCTGTGGCCTGTGGAACATCATTCGAATGATTACGAAAATGCCATGCGTTATGAATCATCCGTCTTTCTTTTCGAAATGAAAAACAGGGGAATAATTAAAGATATATTCATTTCAGCAGAGTCCGAGGGCAATATAGAAATTCTTATGTCCACGCTTACGAGGCTTTGACAGAACTGCTTTTTGAAGATGATGTGTAAATCTGCAGAGAAAGGAAAACGGAATGGCATATCTGAAATATATCAGAGACATCGTAGGTAGGGGTCCGGTCAGTTCGGTATCAACTGACGTATTTGAGGATGACACCGACGGCAGACCTTACAGAGATCTTATAAAGGCGCATCATATAACCGAAACCGATGACCAATATATCTATACAATAGGAAAATGTCTGTTTCCGGATAATTTTGAGGCGGTCGTCACCATGGAAAGGTGGATACTGCTCATAGTCGCGGAGGGAAGAATGAAGATAGTGGACCGGTGGCTTGAAAAAGGAGATTTTATGTTTGCCCCGGCGTCGATTCCTCATACTCTTCTGTCAAAGGATGCTATGCCGCTTTATTATTGGTGCACATGCGACGACGTGATACTGAATCCGATCGTGCGCGAGTGCGGCTTCGGTGATTATGTGCATGCCGGGCATTGCAAAGATGCGGACCATGTATTTGAACTGTTTGAAAATGTGATATACAAAATGCACGGTGAGTTCAATGCAAGAATGTATATTGCGGGGGTCGTAACGCAACTGCTCTCATATTTTTCGGATACTGCCGCTTCGACTGAATCACATATGTCATTCAGGCTCTTCGAGAGATGTGTCACGTATATCGAATACCGTCAGGGAAAGGTCAGCGTCGATGAGCTTGCCGCACATTACCATATAAGCCGTCAGCACCTGTATAATATTTTCATGAAAAACGGCAAGGCATCTCCTCAGAAGTATATTATGGACGCTAAAATGAAGGCTGCAGACAAATACTTGAGAACAACGGATTTCAGTGTTGCGCAGATTTCGGAGATGCTGATGTACAATAATTACAATCATTTTTCACAGGCGTTTAAAAAATATTACGGCGTTCTTCCAGGCGAACGGCGTAAGAACAAGGGGGATAGAAAGCTTCGGGACGAGTGACGTGTAGGTGCGGAATAATTATGATTTCCCCAAAAAATAATAACAAACATAATAGGAAAGGAATGAGGCATATGAAACAGAGAAAACCTTCAATTCGTATATTCGCTTTGACAGTGTGTATTGCAATGTTGTTTGGCATGGCGACATTATTTCCGGTGTCTGCCGAAGAATGGGGGGATCCCGACGGCGACGGGGTATATGAAATATATACCGCCGATGACCTGTTTGCCTTTGCCGCGGCGTGTTCGGATAGCTCCATGTCTTACTTCGATGGTAAAACAGTCAGGTTAATGTGCGACATAGACGTTAATCCCGGATGGGAGGCACTGACCAAAACCGTACCCGCGAGGACCTGGACGCGCATTGACACCTTCAAGGGGTGCTTGGACGGTCAGGGATATACTATTTCAGGGTTATATATAACCGGAAACGGAAATCAGGGCTTTATCTGGCGCGGCAACGGATGTACCGTCAAAAACCTGAATATAACCAACAGCTATATTTATTCCACAAACTCATACAACGCAGGAGTTGTCGCCTCGGTAACGCAAAACAAGTGTACATTTGAGAATATTCTCAGTGATGTTATCATAGAGGCACCGTATTCTTCTTCGTCATGGTATTTCTGTTCCGGCGGTATAGTCGGTGCTCTTTACGGTGCTGAAGCGGACTTTACCGACTGTGTTTTTACCGGAAGCATTGAGACCGGCGGTATAGTCGGCGGTATTCTCGGAACAAACAACTCGTACAGGGTTTCTTTTGACGGCTGTGTGAATTACGGCAAGATAACCACCTTGAGAAGTACCGGCAAGGGCGTTGAAGCGGGCGGAATAATAGGTAGGATATCTTCCGCCGCAGAGCTTTCGAATTGCGTCAATTTCGGAGAC
>JBJDZF010000401.1:0-2097 GCA_051867855.1 Eubacteriales bacterium | reverse complement strand
AGCCGCGGAGTTCTCTCGGGTGGGAGAGAGACAAAACAGATCTGGGCGCCGCCGAGCGGCACGCTTAATCTCGATCTTACCGTCGACAGCGTGAAGATCGATTATCCTGAAACGGGAGAAGCCCTCACGATAGCGGAAGCGGCACAGCGCAAAAAGCCCGCGTACGTCATGCTGACCTTCGGACTTAACGGCGCTGTGCAGAATATACGGCGCGGAGAGAAGTATTACAAAAACTGCTATCTCAAGCTGATAAATCTGATCAGGGATGCGTCACCCGAGACCGTAATTATTCTTCAGTCCGGGTTTCCTGTCGCAAAAAACATGGATATGTCATCATACACCGTAACGCTTGACGAGCTGAATTCATATATAGACACGATAAACAGCTGGGTATATGAGTTAGCACGGGACGAGGGACTTCGGTATCTGGACACCTCGAGTATACTCAAGGATGAAAACAACCGTCTGAAATCCGAGTATCAGGCAGGCGACGGGTATCACCTGACCACTGCCGCGTACCGCGAAATACTTTACTATATCAGAACCCATATGTATGTTTGAGAAACGGAGGGCAAAAATGAAAAAAACAACCGCTTTTTTATGTCTTGTTGCCGTCTTTGTATGTGTGCTTTCTTCGTGCGGGAGCAATGAATACAGGGACGATGTATCCTGCGAGTCCCTCACCGATGCGATACGTGAGGCAGCCCCGTGCGAATCGGGATATTCGCAGTTTGATACGGACGAGCTTGAATATCTTTTCGGCGCGCTCCCTCTATGTTCGGAAAAGAGTGTGATTTATTCGACGGAAAATACCGATATAAACGAGATCGGCGTATTCCGTACGGAAAATCCCGATGCCGCGTCGGAGGTTCGCGACTCGGTACTCGCATACATTGCGGAAATGCAGAAAGATCAGATCTCCTTCATTGCCTCCTATGCCCCCGCCGAAGTACCGAAGCTTGAAGGCGCCGAGGTGCGGGTCATGGGTAACTACGTTATATACGCCGTACTTTCAAAAAGCGAAAGAAACGCCGCATTCGATGCGGCGGAAAAGATCCTGAAAATATAAAAGCATTGACAAAACCGCGTTTCCGATTTATAATAGTATATGTTAAAATACTTAAACGCGGAGAAGCTTTACATGAAAATACTGAATTTCGGATCTCTCAATATCGACTACGTATATTCCGTCGACCATTTCGTGAGAGCCGGCGAAACCCTTTCGTCTGATGCGCTCAACCTCTTTTGCGGCGGAAAAGGACTTAATCAATCAGTCGCTTTCGCACGCTCCGGCGCCGAAACCTACCATGCGGGATGCGTCGGCAAAGAGGGCTCAATGCTGACGGATATGCTTTCCTCTTGCGGCGTCAACACCGATTTTGTGAGGGTGTCGGACAGCGTGTCTACGGGACACGCCATAATACAGGTAACCCACAAAGGTGAGAATTGTATTCTTCTTTACGGCGGCGCAAACCGCACGATAGACAATGCTTTCGTTGACGAGGTGCTCTCGCACTTCGGAGAAGGGGACCTGCTGATGCTCCAGAATGAGATCAACAATCTCCCCTATATTATAAAGCAGGCAAAGTCGCGCGGAATGTTCATCGCCCTCAACCCCTCGCCAATGGATGAAAAAATTGAGGAGCTTGACCTGAATTTCGTCGACGCACTGATAGTCAACGAGACCGAAGGCAAGGACATAACGGGAAAAGATTCTGCCGAAGAGATACTTGCTTTGTTGCTCGACAGATATCCCGAAATGAAAATCGTTCTTACGCTCGGCAAAGACGGCGCGCTCTACGCGGACAAAAACGGACGTTGCTCCTGCGGAATAATCGACATTAAGGTTGCCGACACCACGGCTGCGGGCGACACCTTCACGGGATACTTCTTCTCGTCTCTGATGAGCGGAAAGGACCCGCTTGAGTGCCTGCATATTGCTACTGCCGCCTCAACCATCGCCGTGTCGCGTAAGGGAGCGGCGCCCTCAATTCCCACTGCCGACGAGGTCATGACACTTAAAGCGAAATATTTTTGATTATAGCTTTTGCGGGGGAAACTTTTCGAGAAAAGGTTTCCCCCGCACCCCTTTCAAAA
>JBJDZF010000400.1:0-9136 GCA_051867855.1 Eubacteriales bacterium | reverse complement strand
CGCGAGAGCCGTTTTATTTCGTTGGAGACTATACGCAGGTAATAATTATATTTATCCGGAGGGATGACTCCGTCAAGTATTCCGTCCACAAATCCAGAAATCGAGGTCATCGGTGTGCGCAGGTCATGTGAGACATTGGATATAAATGTGTTGCGCATCTTTTCGTAATTGTCGAGCGACTCCGCCATATTGTTGAATGCCGCCGCAAGCGCCGCCACTTCGTCGCTGCCGCGGACCTCGACGCGCGTGTCGAATTTTCCCGAGGCAAAGCTCTTTGCCGCCATGCTGATCTCCTTAAGCGGTGATATGACCTTTTCGCTTATGAAATACACTGCGATAAGCGCGGCGAGCATGACCCACAGTATGGCAAGGACTATCGTTTTAATTATTATCTCGAGAAGCTGTGTCAGTATCACGGTCGTCGCACAGACAAAAATATTTCCGTAAGCATATCCGTCATCCGTGCATATGACCCTTGCATTGACGAAGTGCGGCGTTTCCATCACGCCGTTCATATCGTGAATTTTAAGCTCCGCGTCGTCGTTTTCAAGCTCCTCCATCAGGTTCTGCGGCATTACGGCTCCCATCGTGACCTCGTCGCTGCTCTGACCTACGGCAAGCAGTATCTTGCCCGAGGTGTCTGTAATGATAACCGTTACATCTTCTGCGTTTGTGCATATTGCAGTTATCATTTCGCTCACAGTCTCCGAATTTTCTCCGATGTACCGTTCTATATCGTCGAGACTGTATCTCTCCATTTCGGATCTCATATAGGTTGAGGAGGACTTTGCAACCGTCATGACTATATCCTCCTTGGCGCGTTGAGAATAGTTGTCTATTATCGACGTTATAATGGCAATGATCACCGCAAAGCTCAGCAGAATAATGAGCATAAAGCAGGATATATACTTTGCAAACAAGCTTTTAAACATATTCCTCTCCCGTATCGTGAAATGCGGTGCGCTCCCTCTGCGCCGCCGCGCCGCATAAAACTCTTTTGGGGCAGACGCAAGAGAACGCCCGCCCCAAAGTATGTCTTAACCTATAAGCTCAAACTTGTATCCTACGCCCCAGACCGTTTTGAGCGTCCACTTGTCGGAAACGCCCTCCAGCTTTTCGCGCAGTCTCTTAACATGAACGTCGACCGTCCTCGAGTCCCCGAGGTAGTCAAAGCCCCAGACCTTGTCCAGCAGCTGGTCGCGCGTGAATACGCGATTATAGTTGGATGCGAGAAAATAGAGCAGTTCCAGTTCCTTCGGCGGAACATCAACCGGCTTGCCCTTCAGCTTCAGCTCATACTTCTGAAGACTTATTTCTATGTTATCGAATTTGATGACTTCATCATCGTTCTGGTTGGCGTGCGACTGATAACGGCGCAGGACCGCCTTTACACGCGCGCTGAGCTCCTTCATATCGAAGGGCTTCACCACGAAGTCGTCCGCTCCGAGCTCGAGCCCGAGCACCTTGTCGAACACCTCACCCTTGGCGGTGATCATGATGATGGGCTTTGACGAGATCTCCCTTATCTCGCGGCACACCTGCCATCCGTCCTTTTTCGGAAGCATGATGTCGAGCAACACAAGATCCGGCTCGTAGATCTTAAAAAAGTTGACTCCCTCCGCACCGTCGTTTGCGGTCTTGACCTCATATCCCTCGTTCTCGAAATACAGCTTCATCAGGTCGCATATATTACTGTCGTCGTCTACCACAAGAATTTTTGTATCCAGCATCTTTATTCGGCGCTCCTTCCGGGCAAATCATGTGCTCCCCGCCGTCGGTCACAAAACGTATCCGCACGGGTGCGTCTTTGCTCTTTTTTTCAATAGGTCAGCTTATTACGGACATTTTCAATTTTTTCCGTTTTCACACAAAACACGGACCTGCCGCATATCAGGCAGACAACTGAGCGATTCATGTCCGCTGTGAATATCCCATGCACGCGGCAAGGTACTCCGCGCGAATTTATATTCCTATTATAACATATCCGATAATGTTTTGCAAACATTTTTTTAATTTAATGTACTAAAATCTTATTTTTTCGTCTTTTACTTGAAAAAACGACGCAAATAATGTATAATCTATACTCGACAAGACAGATTTTTACGGCATACCGCCGGTATGCCCACGAGGTATTGAAATGAAACTTGGAATCGTTGGTTTGCCGAATGTAGGCAAAAGCACTCTCTTCAACGCACTGACCGACGCGGGAGCCGAATCCGCAAACTACCCGTTCTGCACAATCGAGCCGAATGTCGGCGTCGTAAACGTACCCGACAGCCGCCTGGACTATCTCGCAAAGATGTACAATCCGGAAAAATATACGCCCGCCGTCATCGAATTTGTCGATATCGCGGGACTGGTCAAGGGCGCGTCAAAAGGCGAAGGGCTGGGAAACAAATTTCTCTCGAATATTCGCGAGGTCGACGCAATAATTCATGTCGTGCGCTGCTTTGAGGACGAAAACATTATTCACGTCGACGGCTCGGTAGATCCCCTGCGTGACGTCGAGACGATCAATCTCGAGCTCATATTCTCGGATATTGAGATGCTCGAGCGGCGTATCGACCGCACCAAAAAGGCGATGAAGGGCGACAAGTCCCTCGGTGCGGAGCTTGCCGTGTACGAAAAGCTTCTCGCTCTACTCTCGGACGGAAAGTGCGCGCGTGAGGCGGAGCTTGACGGTGACGAAAAGGCTTATCTGTATGATACACCGCTTCTGACGATGAAGCCGGTCATCTATGTTGCAAACGTAGGTGAGGACGAGGTAAGCGGAGAACCGCTCGGAAACCCTCACTACGCCGCACTTAAGGAACAGGCGCAAAAGGAGCATTCGCAGATAATCCCGGTCTGCGCCCAGCTCGAAGCTGAAATAGCGGAGCTTGAGGGCGAGGAAAAGCAGATGTTCCTTGCCGACCTCGGAATTGAGGAAAGCGGACTTGACAGACTCATCAGATCGAGCTATTCCCTGCTCGGACTGATAAGCTATCTTACCGCGGGACCGCAGGAGGTGCGCGCGTGGACGATAACAAAGGGAACAAAGGCGCCCGCTGCCGCCGGCAAGATCCACAGCGATTTTGAACGCGGTTTCATACGTGCCGAGATCGTATCCTTCGACGACCTCGTAAAGTTCGGCAGCATGGCACAGGTCAAGGAGGCAGGACTCTACCGCAGCGAGGGCAAGGACTATGTAATGCGCGACGGCGACATAGTTCTTTTCAGATTCAACGTATGACTTTCACCGGAGGCACTGACACTATATGAGAATGCGAAAGAAAAAGAACGGTGAGGCAAGGATCGCCGCCTGTTCGGATTTCCTGATGGATCTGCCGTGTGCGGACTCCGGGGCGCTTCACGCCGTATTCGGAAACACCCACCCTGTTCACCTTGAAATAGGTTGCGGAAAAGGTAACTTTGCCTGCACGATGGCACAAAAGCACCCGGAGATAAATTTTATTGCGCTTGAGCGTGTGTCAGACGTATGCTGTGTGGCGCTTGAAAAGGCGAAAGGTATTTTCGGCACACCCACAAACCTGCGTTTTGTTATAGCTGACGCAAAGAGCCTGGCGGAGCTTCTTCCTCCTCACAGCGTCGAGTGCATATATCTGAATTTCAGCGACCCGTGGCCGAAGGCGGGTCACGCCAAGCGCCGCCTCACCTACAAAACATTTCTCGACGTATACTCGCAGCTGCTCTCTGCGGACGGTGTTCTGAAGTTCAAAACCGACAATGAGGGGCTCTTCGAATTCAGTCTTGAGCAGTTCGACCTTTACGGTGCGGAAGTCATATTTAAAACCGACGATCTTCACAACACCGAGCTTGCCGCGGACAACGTGATGACAGAGTACGAGAAAAATTTTTCCGACCGCGGTATGCCCATACACTCGGCATGGGTCAGATTTTCCAAAAAGGAGTCAGATAATGAATGATCTTAAGGAGCTTGTAAAAGCCACAAGAAGCTACCGTTCCTTTAAGAGCGGCATCGCAGTACCGCGTGCGGAGCTTGAAGATATGATCGACACGGCACACTTTGCCTGTGCCGCGATAAACAGACAGACACTGAAATACCGCATTGTCGATGATGCGGAGGAGAGAGTGAGCCTGCTCGGCGTTACAAGATGGGCGGGGGCGCTGAAGGGTATTCATCTGCCGCCGGTATCTCACGAGCCTACCGCGTATATCGTGATATGTCATGACGAAAACGTCGCGCCGTTCAAGCCGATATTTTTAAATGACGTCGGGATCTGCGCGGAGCTTATAATGCTCTCTGCCGCCGAAAAAGGCTACGGCGGGTGTATAATCGGCTCCGCTTCCGAAAGTGCGGTAAAAGAGGTACTCGGACTTTCCGATAATCTTCTGCCGAAGCTCATTATAGCGCTCGGAGTTCCCGATGAAACCGTCGTGCTGACCGAGGCGAAGGGCGATGACACGGCATACTTCAGAGACGAAAACAACGTCCATTACGTGCCCAAGCGCCCGCTCTCCGACATAATTCTCAAAAGCTGATTCTGCAAGAGAGGAAACGCTCCATGCAAAACTCAAATCCGTCAGGGATTCTCGTAATAAACAAGCACGCAGGAGTCACATCACACGATATAGTGAATGCAGTGCGGCGCCTTTACGGCACAAAGCAGGTCGGACACACGGGGACGCTTGACCCGATGGCAACCGGCGTGCTGACCGTTCTTGTCGGTCGCGCCGCAAAAGCGGCGGAATATCTTGTCTGCAACGACAAGAAATACCGTGCGGTCATGCGGCTCGGACTCACCACAGACACCGAGGATATTACGGGTAAGGTACTCTCGCAGTGCGACCGAATTCCGGGTGCTGATGAGGTGATAAACGCCTGCCGTGCGTTTGAGGGCGAACATCTTCAGACGCCGCCGATGTACAGTGCCCTGAAGGTGGGCGGCAGAAAGCTGTGTGACATTGCAAGGGACGGCGGACACGTGGACAGACAGCCGCGCAAAATAAATATTTATTCGCTGAAATGTGCGCCTCTTGACGGCGGACGGGATTTTCTGCTTGACGTACACTGCTCATCCGGCACTTATATAAGAACACTCTGCGCGGACATCGGGAACTCTCTCGGCTGCGGGGGCGTGATGACTTCCCTTGTGCGGACAAGCGCCGGCGGATTTGACATATCGGTTTCCCATACGGTCAAGGAGATTACCGACATGAGTGAAGATGAACGGTGCGCTCTGCTGATGCCCACCGAAAGTCTGTTTGCAACTCTTCCGGAGGTGCGTCTCGGCGCGTTTTACGAAAGGCTGTGCAGAAACGGCTGTGAGATATACCAGAAAAAAATAAAGACCTCCTTCCCTGTCGGAAGGAGGGTGCGCATATGCGGCGCAGACGGGACATTCTTCGCGCTCGGAGAGGTCGGAGAATACGGTGAAGGCACCGCAATCAAGGCAATAAAGCTTTTTGACATCGGCAACTGACAGCTTCCGAAAAAGAGCCATTATCTCAATAGAATTAAGAGCGTATGCGGCAAGCTCCGAACCTTGCCGCATACGCTCTTTTATTATCTAACGTCTGTGCCTGCGGGGCTTTGAGGAATGGCGCTTAAGTCCTATAAAGCCACCCGCGACGGAAGCCGGAACCATCGCCGCGCGAAGCCCAAGCGATGTCCCGAACGAATATCCCCCGGACATTGAATCCGGGAAAAAGAGAGATATCAGCATAAACAGTACGAGCATGAATAAACCGCTTAACACCCCGCACGGCAGGATCCCCCCTCCATTTGATCTCACTGCCGCCGCTCCCGCAATGATACATGATAAATACAGAGCCGCAAAAGCCAGTGGAGTCGTCAGCACATCGGGATCTTTATTCATATACGCCACCGCGGAAACGATAAACATCAGGGCAAAAGCCGCGGCAACACCTATACCCGTACCCTTAAGCGCGCCGGTAAGCACCCCGGAAAAACCGGATGTATCCTCGGAAGCGCCCGACGCGCGGTGATTGTTTGCCCTTTTCGACCTTGTAACAGCCATATCATTCGCTATCCTTTCACCGTATAAAATAAAAACATATATTTCCGTTATAACTATATTCGCAACATCACGTAAAAATAACAAAATCCCCCGAATAATCGGAGGATTAAAATATATCATTCAAGCCGTAGTGTCTTAAGTCTGTTAAATCAATACTATCCCGGCAGATCAAAAGGCGCAAATCGGGAAAAACACTTTCAGACCGTGGCGCTCCATACGTTTTTTCCGTCATCTGCCCGAAGCGAACGGATTGTGCCTCGCCTGCTCTCTCATCTTATTTATTACGTCGCGCACCTTTTTGGCTTTGAAGATGGCAGATCCGGCAACGACTACGTTCGCTCCTGCCTCGGTAGCCATACCAACGTTCGCGGCGTTGAGTCCGCCATCCACCTCGATGTCGATATTCTTTCCGTTTTTCAGTGCATATTCCCTTATCTGTCTGACCTTGACGAGCGTTTCGGGCATCATCTTCTGCCCTCCGAATCCCGGCTCGACAGTCATGACGAGCACCATATCAAGGTCGTCCAGCATGGGGTAAACGACCTCTGCAGGTGTTGCCGGCTTGATCGCAAGCCCTGCCTTCGCCTCGCGGGACTTTATGTATTTTATCACCTCTCCCGGATCTTCGCAGCTCTCGTAATGTATCGTTATTATGTCAGCACCCGCACGCAGAAAATTGTCGATATATCTGCGCGGCTCCGTTATCATAAGATGCACGTCGAAAATGAGCGACGTGTTTTTTCTGACCGACGCAATAACGTCCGGACCGAAGCTGATATTGGGCACAAAAATCCCGTCCATAACGTCGAGGTGGATATACTCCGCCCCCGCTCTTTCAGTTTTCTTGATCTCCGCGCCAAGCTGTGAAAAATCGGCGGCAAGCACCGACGGTGAAATGATGAACATACCTTTTAATCCTCTCGGAAAATTGTGAAATTTATTTTTCGCCGACATCGCCGTATTTCGGTGACGTGTACGGTAAAAAATCACAGAACAGGCGGCAACGCCGCGATTTACGCGGTAGTACCGACGTGTAACGCACTGCGGCGGATGAGACATACGGACGGATATCCACATATTATTATAATGCGGAATACAAGTGCAGACGCCGCGGCTCTGACGTTTAAGAGCAAGGTCGTAAGTGAGTATATGCCGCACGCGTCTGTACAGTGCGGAAACGGCGGCAGTACCCGAAGCGGAGTGCGCAGACGTTTCGGTTGTCGGTGTCAAAGCGTTTCGCCGACAGCTGCCGTTTTCCGTTAAACAGTGTCGTAATTTGTCACAATGCGTCAATAAGGCAGACGGCATGAGCGGCGATCCCGAGCTTTTCGCCCGAGAAACCGAGTCCCTCCTCCGTCGTTGCTTTTACGCTCACATCGGACACATCCATTCCGAAAGCACCGGCTATATTCTCCCTCATAAGCGGAATATAGGGTGCCAGCTTCGGAGCCTGTGCAATGAGAGTGGAATCAATATTGACAACACGGTATCCCGCATCGCAAAGGAGCTGCGAAACGCGCCGACACAGCAGAAGGCTGTCCGCATCCTTGTATTTCGCATCGCTGTCCGGAAAATGCTTTCCGATATCGCCCAATGCCGCCGCACCGAGTACTGCGTCGCATATGGCGTGCAACAGCACGTCCGCGTCCGAATGTCCGAGCAGGCCCGTCTCGTGCGGTATATTCACACCGCCGAGAATCAACGCCCTGCCCGCAACCAGTCTGTGTACATCGTATCCGTGACCTATTCTCATTACAGGCACGCCCCCGAATTTCCCGGCTCTTCCTCGCGGCGTCTCGCCTCGATAATCGCCTGTGCGACCGCCATATCCTCCGACGTGGTGATCTTGATATTCTGCGTCCCGCACTCAACCAGTCTTATCGGATGCTTTACATACTCTATGAGCATATTGTCGTCGGTCGCCTCGTATTTATTTTTCAGTGCCGTATACGCCGCCGCGCGGTAAAGCTTCGTCTTGAAAACCTGCGGAGTCTGCGCAAGCCACACGGTCTTGCGGTCGACTGTGCTGTCGACAAATCCCTTGCTGTCGGCGATCTTCACGGTGTCATTGGAGTTATGCGCCGCCGTTGCCGCGTCGTATTTATACGCCGCGCGGCAGACAGAGGTGATCAGCTCCGGTGTAACCAGACACCGCGCACCGTCCGATATCGCAACATACTTTGAACTCTTGGAAACGGCGTCAAGTCCGTTGAGCACGGAGTCCTGTCTTGTCAGTCCCCCGGGGACTATCTTTGTAAGCTTTGTTATCCCGTATCTCACGCGAAAATCGTCGTACAGCGGTATCTCTGATCTCTTTGCGCACACTATTATCTCATGTATACACTCCGTCTTCTGAAACGCCATGAGCGTATGCACAATAACGGGTTCTCCGCAGATCTGTGCCAGCTGTTTTGTCACCGCGCCGTCGAATCTTGTGGAGCTGCCACCGGCGGCTATTATCGCAGAGGTGAAATTCTTGGGATGCGGGGAGCCGGCTATTGCCCTGAAAACTCCCGAAATTTTCTTCAACACACACATTTGCCAAACGCCTCCGGAATTATTTTGATTCAATCGGGGATATTTTATCCGTCCCCGTTCCGTACCGCCGACGAACCGTTATCCGCGCAGAACGCAATATCGCAAAAACGCGTCGCCGCACGCGCACAGGATTATATTACATATTTCCGTTTTCTATGTCCGAGAGCATAGCCACACGCCTTACGTGATTTCCGCAGTTAAGATATTCGGCTGTGAGGAAAGCGTCCACAAGCTCGAGCGCAAGTCCGGCGCCCACAACTCTCTCTCCAAAGCAAAGCACGTTGGCGTCGTTGTGCTCGCGCGTCAGCCTTGCCGAAAACGTGTCCGAACAGCACGCCGCGCGTATTCCTTTATGCTTATTTGCGGCAATCGACATACCAACGCCGGTTCCGCAAATGAGAATACCGAGACTGCACTCACCTCCGAGTATCTTTTCGCACACCTTATGCGCGTATACGGGGTAATCGCAGCTGTCGGAGGTATATGTTCCGACGTCCTCAACCTCAAATCCTTTTTCCTTCAGATGATCAATAACCGTCTTTTTCAGTGTAAAAGCCGCGTGATCGCAACCGATTGCAATTTTCATGCCTATGCCT
>JBJDZF010000399.1:0-9157 GCA_051867855.1 Eubacteriales bacterium | reverse complement strand
AAGGCGTGAAAGCGCACAAAGATTGCGAAATCTGCAATAAGCACTTTGACGCGGACGGCAACGAAATTGCCGATTTGACAATTGCTGTCAATTCCACCGCGCACCGCTTTGGCGAATGGATAGAAGTGGTTCCGGCAACGGAAGACGCAGAAGGCGTGAAGGCGCACAAAGATTGCGAAATCTGCCATAAACACTTTGACGCGGACGGCAACGAAATTAACGACCTGACGATAGCAAAATTGACTTCCGGCGGAGAAGAACCCGTTGAAAAAACCGAAAAGGGCGGGCTTTCGGGCGGAGCGATCGTGGGCATTACGGTCGGCTCCGTTGCGGTTGCAGAAATCGGCGTATTTTCTATCCTTTGGTTTGCGATCAGGAAAAAGAAATTTGCAGACCTTATCGCGGCAACCAAAGGCATTTTCAAAAAGAAATAATCGATAAGTCATAAGACGAAAACAAGAGCCGTTCGTGATGTTACGAGCGGCTCGATTTTTCAAAAAAGGTGGATCATTGCAAACGATCCTTATGTATTAAGTGCAGACAGACCGTAGAAATCGTTTACAACTTCGTCGGAGCAATCGACAGACCATTCGGGGCGACGAACTTGCAAAAACAACTGACAACAAAGCAATAGAAAAGATTTGCCAGCCCCGCACCCCTTTCAAAAGCTTTCGACCTGTTATTATTTATCCAAGTCCGAAGTTCTTGAAAGAGGGGCGCGGGGAGGAAAGCTTCTTTAAGAAGTTTCCTCCCCGCAGGAATATACCTTAAAAACCCTTCTTATACAGTTTGTCAAGATTACGCACGGTAGTGGGGGTAAGAAAGTGTTCAATTTTCTCCGCTTGTTCGGTTTCGTCGTTGCTATTGTTCAGGCGGCACAGGAAGCGGCTGATCACCTCATGACGGTACAGTAGGTAATCTCCGGCGACTCTGCCTTTTTCCGTGATATGTATCACGCCGTATTTTTCCGCGCTGACGTATCCGAGTGCATTCAGATTCTGAATCATTTTGCTTGCCGAAGAAGGTTTTACGTGCAACATTTCCGAAAGATCGCGGATACGCACGTCATGTCCCACGCGCACGATCCGACATATCATTTCAAGGTAATCCTCCATGGCGCTGGTGAGCTCGGTCGAGTCCTTTGCCTGATATCCCTTTATGGTGTAAAAGCCGTCGTTCATTGAAAAACCTCCGTCTGCTTTCGGGACGGTAACACATTACGTCCCGGCAGAATAGTATATAAATGTAAGTTTCCTTACACTAAATATATTAGGGGAGAACAACTTTTATGAATTATATACCGAGTCTCAATGACATAAGTCCGGGGCAGAGCGCGGTTGTGCGCTCCTTGCGGACGACGGGAAGTATGCGCAGGCGATTGCTTGACATAGGACTGATCGAAAACACGCGCGTGGAGTGCCTCGGTCGGAGCCCGGCGGGGGATCCGTCGGCGTTTCTGATACGCGGCGCGGTGATTGCCATACGTTCGGAAGATTGCAAGGACATTTTGATAGAGAGTCGTTAGAGGAGAAAATATATGGGACTTACACACACGTCAACCGGTATCGGAGTCACGGATTCCGGACTTGTAATAAGGAAGCAGTCGCCGTCTGACAGGGTTATTGCGCTGGCGGGAAATCCGAACGTCGGTAAAAGCACGGTTTTCAACGGACTTACGGGAATGAATCAGCACACGGGCAACTGGCCCGGCAAGACCGTAGCCAATGCGCAGGGGTATTGCAGGAGCGGGAAGAATTCTTATGTTATGGTTGATATTCCGGGGACATATTCTCTGATGGCGCACTCCGCCGAGGAAGAGGTAGCAAGAAATTTCATTTGCTTCGGGGGAGCCGACGCGGTGGTGGTTGTCTGTGACGCGACCTGCTTTGAGCGCAATCTCAATCTTGTCCTACAGACTATCGAAACCGGCAAGAGGGTAATAGTATGCGTAAATCTGATGGACGAAGCGAAGCGAAAAGGAATAAAGATCGACATCGGGCTTGTTTCCCGCAGACTTGGGGCTCCGGTGATAAGCACCGTTGCGCGCAAGAAAAAGAGCCTTGGGGTGCTGCTCGACGCCGTTGACGGAGAACTCGGACGGGAGAGCGGTGGCAAAAGGCACAATATAGTTTACTCCGAAGATATTGAAAAGGCAATATCGCTGCTTGAGGGGACGGTGCGTCGAAAATGTGAGCACGCGAACCTTGACAGCCGATGGTTAAGCCTCAAACTGCTCGACTGTGACGAATCTCTCGGACGGGAAATCAACGCTTTTATGGGCAAGGATTTCATGAACGATCCGGAGATACTCGCCGCAATCGCAGAGGCGAGGGAATACCTCGCAGGCAAAGGAGTGACCGGAGACACTTTCAAGGATGCCGTGGTTTCCGCTGTGGTCGGTTCCGCAGAGAGCATTTGCCGCGGCGCTGTAGTGTTCGGAAACGAGAAGTACGGCGACGGCGACAGGCGGATAGACCGCATACTTACGAGCAAGCTCACCGGGTATCCTATCATGCTTGCCATGCTCGCCGTGATATTCTGGCTCACGATTACCGGCGCCAACTATGTGTCGGAGGTGCTTTCGGCAGGGCTTTTCGGGATTCAGGATCTGCTTACCGCGCTGTTTGAGCGCGTGGGTGCTCCGGACTGGTTGCACGGTATGCTTGTGCTCGGAATGTATCGGGTGCTTGCGTGGGTGGTTTCGGTTATGCTTCCTCCAATGGCGATCTTTTTCCCGCTCTTTACACTGCTTGAGGACGCAGGGTATCTGCCGCGCGTGGCGTATAACCTCGACAAGCCCTTCAAGCGTTGCAACGCCTGCGGAAAACAGGCGCTGACGATGTGTATGGGCTTCGGATGCAACGCGGCGGGGATAGTCGGGTGCCGTATTATCGACTCGCCGCGCGAGAGAATGCTCGCAATACTTACAAATAATTTTGTGCCGTGCAACGGAAGATTTCCGATGCTGATAACGGTGCTGATGATGTTCTTTGCAGGTGCCTTGACGGGATTTGCTTCGACGCTTGTCTGTGCGCTTTTGCTCACGCTTGTTATCCTTGCGGGGATATTTGCGACATTCGGAGTGACAAAGTTTCTCTCGAAAACGGTTCTGAGAGGCGCTCCGTCGTCGTTTACTCTCGAGCTTCCACCGTACCGTCGGCCGCAGATAGGAAAAGTGATTGTGCGCTCTGTGTTCGACCGTACGCTGTTTGTACTCGGCAGGGCAGTGGCGGTGGCGGCTCCTGCGGGGATGATCATATGGATTATGGCAAATGTGACGGTCGGAGGAGGAAGCCTGCTCGATCTGTGCGCCGGCTTCCTCGACCCGTTCGCGCGCCTGATGGGACTCGACGGCGTAATACTCATTGCTTTTATTCTCGGATTTCCCGCAAACGAAATTGTTATACCTATTATTATAATGGCGTATATGGCACAGGGAACACTCGTTGAATTCGAGAGTATTGCACAGCTGCGCGAGCTCTTCGTGGCAAACGGATGGTCGTGGGTAACGGCGCTCTGCTTCGTTGTGTTCACTCTGATGCATTGGCCATGCTCCACGACACTTATGACCGTAAAAAAGGAAACCGGAAGCATTAAATGGACACTGCTCGCCGCACTGATCCCTACCGCCGTCGGTATACTCATATGTATGACAGTATCTGCCGTGGCAAGAATCGTCGGTGTTGTTGTATAGTTTTTTTGCGGGGAGGAAACTTCTTAAAAGAAGCTTTCCTCCCCGCGCCCCACTTTCAAGAACTTCGGACTTGGATAAGTTATAACAGGTTGAAAGCTTTTGAAAGGGGGGCGGGGGAAACTTTTCTCGAAAAGTTTCTCCCGCATAACATTAAAATTCGCTAAAATCCCCGAAAATGGGGAAAAAACAGTGTATAATTACCAAAACATATGCTTTTGGCGTGGAAAATTTCTCTGTATTGACTTATAAAAAAATGTTGCAAAGGGATATTCGTTGTAGTATAATTAAAAGGCTTGATATGCGATGAAGCGAGAGGTTGCTGCCGTCGGTAAAGCCCGTCGGCAGGGAATTTTCGTGGAGTATGTCCGTTTTAACCGGGCGACAGCAATCCCTGAACAGCGTTTTGACGTGCGGATTGAATTGTCCATTTCCCGGAGGTTGCCCGCAGATGCTGATGCCGGCAATTCCGGTTTTTAAATGGACGAAAAAGAAACACGCGGAACGGTGTCAAAGAGAAAGCGTCCCTGCAAGAAAAACGCAGCCGCGTGCCGTGAGGACGCGGAAAGCGAAAATACTACAAGGAGGCAAAACAAGGTGGCAGTCAAGGAAAGAATCAGAGTAAGACTGAAGAGCTACGACCACACACTCATCGACACGGCGGCAGAGAAGATCGTCGAAGTGGCGAAGAGAAACGGTGCCGAGGTTTCGGGTCCCATTCCGCTTCCGACCGACAAGGAGATCGTAACGATCATCCGCGCGGTCCACAAGTACAAGGACAGCCGTGAGCAGTTTGAAATGCGCACTCACAAGAGACTCATTGACATCATAAAGCCGTCGCAGAAGGTTGTAGACGCGCTCATGAGCATTGAGCTTCCCGCCGGCGTTGAGATCGAGGTTAAATTATAATATCAGGCACCGCGATCGATCCGTCAAACAAAGATAACAGCCGATGCAGGCACAGCGTGTCTTACAGCTCGGCAACTTTGTAAGTCATGTTGGCGCAGCCGAAAGGCAAATCCAAACGTCAACCAATAATTTACAGGAGGAAAAATGAAAAAAGGCATTATCGGAAGAAAAGTCGGTATGACACAGATCTTCGACGAGATCGGAAATGTTATCCCGGTAACGGTAATCGAGGCAGGTCCGTGCGTTGTCGCACAGAAGAAGACCGCCGAAAACGATGGGTACGACGCAATTCAGCTCGGATTCATCGATGTCAAAGAAAAGAATGCGTCGAAGCCTGCGAAGGGTCACTTCGAGAAGGCAGGAAGCGGCGTGAAGAAGCATCTCAAAGAGTTCCGTCTTGACGATTGCTCGGCAATCAACGTAGGCGACGTCATTACCGCCGATACCTTCGCCGCAGGCGAGAAGGTCGACGTAACAGGTATGACAAAGGGCCGCGGATACACCGGTGCTGTCAAGAGATGGGGCAACCATATTTTGAGAATGACACACGGTACAGGTCCGATTCACCGTCAGGTCGGCTCCATGGGAGCAAACTCCAGCCCGTCCAGAGTCTTTAAGAACAAGAAGATGGCGGGACAGTACGGTAATGAGCAGGTGACCGTTCTCAACCTTAAAGTAGTGAAGATCGATGCCGAGAAGAATCTCATTGCCATCAAGGGTGCCGTTCCCGGCGCCAAGGACGGCATAGTATTCATCCGCGACTCGGTTAAAGCATAAGCGGAAGGAGGAAAAACACAATGCCAAACATAAAAGTCATGGATATGACAGGCAAGGAAGTCGGAGAGATGATGCTTTCTGATGTTATATTCGGAGCAGAAGTAAACAAAGCCGTCCTCCACGCCGCAGTAAGAGCATATCTTATGAATCAGAGACAGGGCACGCAGTCCACTCTTACCCGCACCGAGGTTTCCGGCGGCGGAAAGAAGCCCTGGAGACAGAAAGGTACAGGAAGAGCACGTCAGGGCTCGACCCGTTCGCCTCAGTGGACACACGGCGGTGTGGCACTCGGTCCGAAGCCGAGAGACTACCGTATCGGAATGAACAAGAAAACGAAGAGACTCGCTCTGTTCAGCGCTCTCTCCGCAAAAGTTGCCGCAGGAGAACTCGTAGTTGTCGACGATATCAAGCTCGATACCTACAAGACCTCCGAGATGGTGAAAATGCTCAAAGCTCTCGGTTGCGAGAAGCAGGTCAACAAGAACTACAAGGTAACGACCGTCGAGAACGGTGAGACCGTAAAGGAAAGAAAGTCCAGAACGGCAACCGTCGCGCAGAGCGCCCTCGTTGTTCTCGGCGCTGTCGACAACTATGTTGTCAAGAGCTGCTCCAACATTCCGAAAACAACAACTGTACTTTACAGCACCATCAACGTTTATGAGGTGCTCAAGGCCGAGAAGGTTATCATGACCAAGGCTGCCATAGAAAAGCTCGAGGAGGTTTATGCGTAATGAAAATGGTACAGGATATCATCATTAAGCCTGTGATTACAGAGGCGAGCATGGACAGAGTCGGCAGCAAGACATACACCTTCAAAGTCAGATCGGACGCAACAAAGCCCGAGATCGCAAAGGCTGTTGAGACAATGTTCAAGGTACAGGTTGCAAAGGTCCACACAATCACAATGAAGAAAAAGCCCACAAGAACCGGTGTTCATTTCGGATACACCTCCGAGTGGAAGAAGGCAATAGTAACACTTAAGCCCGATTCCAAGACCATCGAGTTTTTCGACGGCCTTAACTGATGAGTAGGAGGTAAGAAACAATGCCTACAAAGAAGTATAATCCTACTACACCGTCCAGACGTCATATGTCTGTGCCGACTTTCGAGGAGATTACGAAATTCACTCCCGAGAAGTCGCTGACAGTCATCAAGAAAAAGCACTCCGGACGCAACAGCTACGGCAGAATCACCGTTCGTCACAAGGGCGGCGGAAACAAACTGAAGTACAGAATCATCGACTTCAAGAGAATGAACAACGCTCCGGCTACCGTTGTCGGTATCGAGTATGACCCGAACAGAAGCGCGTATATCGCACTTCTTCAGACCGAAGCCGGCGATAAGAGCTACATCATAGCTCCTGTCGGACTCGGCGCGGGCGACGTTGTTTACACGGGCGCTGATTCGGATATCAAACCCGGAAACACGCTTCCCATCGAGAACATCCCCGTCGGTACGTTCATTCACAATATCGAGCTTTATCCCGGAAAGGGCGCACAGCTCGTCCGTTCCGCAGGCGTTGCCGCACAGCTCCTTTCAAAGGAAAACGGCATAGCTCAGGTAAGACTTCCCTCCGGAGAGGTCCGTATAATCCGTCTTGACTGCAAGGCAACTATCGGTCAGGTAGGAAACGTCGAGCACGATACGGTAAAGATCGGTAAGGCCGGTAAGACAAGACATCGCGGAATACGTCCGACCGTCCGCGGTTCGGTAATGAACCCCTGTGATCACCCGCACGGCGGTGGTGAAGGAAAGTCGCCTATCGGTCGTCCTTCTCCCGTTACGCCTTGGGGCAAGCCTGCTCTCGGTTATAAGACGAGAAACAAGAAGGCAAGAACAGACAAGTTCATCGTAAAACGCAGAAACGCTAAATAAGGAGGGAATACAAGATGAGCAGAAGCCTTAAAAAAGCACCTTATGTTGAAGAAAAGCTTTACGCGCGCATCTGCGCCATGAATGAGAAAAAAGAGAAAAAAGTTCTCAAGACATGGTCGCGCGCATCGACGATATTCCCTGAGTTCGTCGGACATACTATCGCCGTTCACGACGGAAGAAAGCATGTGCCGGTGTATGTGACCGAGGATATGGTCGGCCACAAGCTCGGTGAATTCGCACTGACAAGAACCTTCAAGGGACACGCAGGTTCCAAGACATCCAACAACGGCAAATAATGTGGGAGGAATGAATTACGATGGAAGCAAAAGCAACGCTTAAATACGCAAGAATCTCCCCGCGTAAGGTCAAGATAGTTCTCGACCTCATCAGAGGCAAGGATGTCGGAGTTGCAATGGCAATTCTGAAGCACACCAACAAGAGCGCTTCGGAGTACCTTGTAAAACTGTTGGGAAGTGCGATTGCGAACGCAGAACAAAAAGAAATGGACGGCTCCAAGCTGTATGTCAGCGAGTGCTTCGTCTGCCCCGGTCCGACTCTCAAGAGGATCATGCCCAGAGCAAAGGGAAGCGCAGACAGAATACTCAAGAGAACGTCACATGTAACTATTGCAGTTAAGGAAAGAGATTGAAAGAAGGAGGTAAGAGCTAATGGGTCAGAAGGTTAATCCCCACGGTTTGCGTGTCGGAGTAATTAAGAACTGGGATTCGAGATGGTTCGTTCCGGACGAGAAGTTCGGTGACACGCTCGTTTCCGATTACAATATCAGAAAATACCTGAAGAAGCAGCTCCAGGCTGCCGGAGTTCCGAAGATCGAGATCGAGCGCGACAGCCAGAGAGTGAGAGTGTTCATTCACTGCGCAAAGCCGGGTATGGTTATAGGACGCGGCGGTGTAGAGATCGAGAAATACAAGAACGAGCTTCAGAAAATGGTTGGAATGCCCGTTGCCCTCAACGTCGTTGAGGTGAGACAGCCCGACCTCGATGCACAGCTGGTCGCAGAGAATATAGCGTCCCAGCTCGAGAGAAGAATTTCTTTCCGCCGTGCGATGAAGATGGCGATCAGAAACACTATGAGACTCGGAGCAAAGGGAATCAAAATTTCCTGCGGCGGACGTCTCGGAGGTGCCGAGATCGCAAGAACGGAGCATTATCATGAGGGCACAATCCCGCTCCAGACTCTCAGAGCCGATATTGATTACGGTTTCTGGGAAGCAAATACAACCTACGGAAAGATCGGCGTCAAGGTATGGATATACCGCGGCGAAGTCCTCAACGAGGTAAACAGAGTCAGCGCGCCCAGAGACAATCGCGGACGTGGAGACCGTAAGGATTTCCGCAACGGCGACAGACGTCCGAGGCGCAATGACGGCGCAAAGGGCGAGAGAGCTCCGAGAGAAGGGGGTCGTAAATAATGTTAATGCCTAAGAAGGTTAAGTACCGTCGCGTACAGCGCGGCAGACTTAAGGGAAAAGCAACAAGGGGCAATAAGGTTACAAACGGTTCTTACGGTCTTGTAGCACTTGAACCGGCTTGGATAACAAGCAACCAGATAGAAGCAGCCCGTATCGCTATGACAAGATACATCAAGCGTGGCGGACAGGTTTGGATCAAGATCTTCCCCGACAAGCCGATAACGGAAAAGCCCGCTGAAACCCGAATGGGTTCAGGTAAAGGTTCGCCCGAGTACTGGGTGGCTGTCGTAAAGCCGGGCAGAGTAATGTTCGAGATGGACGGAGTTACAGAGGAAGTCGCAAGAGAGGCTATGCGTCTCGCGGGTCACAAGCTCCCCATCAAGTGCAAGTTTGTCAAGAAGGAGGAGGCGTAAGCAATGAAGGCAAAAGAATTTACCAAGGAACTCAGAAACATGAGCCCCGAAGAGCTTAA
>JBJDZF010000398.1:0-9172 GCA_051867855.1 Eubacteriales bacterium | reverse complement strand
TTATATCAATATTTAATATAATTATTCGTGCCGTTTTTCCGGCTTCGCAGACAGGCACTGACGGCACGGCGGTGAGAGGGTGATATATGTTGCCTGCGGGTAGGGAATGAAGAGATATTGTGTGAAGATAACGCCCGCACCGTCTCTGCTTATCCGGAGGTTTTCATGTTCGCGGGGCGTTAAAAGGGAAATTCGGCAAAAGTTAGCGCTCAATGTGAAAAAAACTCTTGACAAAGAAGATAAAATATGGTTTAATATAAATTGTCATTGTATAAGCGTATTATTCGCCAAAGGCAAAACGCTTCCGGAAAAAATCCGGATGTTGCTATGTCCGGAGTTATCTGAATTTAAGGAGGTGCAGGCAAATGCTCAGAACTTATCAGCCTAAAAAGCGTCAGAGAAAGAAAGAGCACGGTTTCAGAAAGAGAATGGCTACTGCCGACGGCAGAAATGTTCTTAAGAGAAGACGTGCAAAAGGCAGAAAAAGACTGTCCTACTGACAGCACACCCGCACCGTTTGTACTGTGCGGTGTTGCCATGAGTATTAAAAAAACCGCCGATGACCTTGAAAGCATTGCATGTTTTCCGAGCGCATCGGGGTTTTTGATATACGGACGTATTTCTGTTATTTAAGTTTTATTTCCTATTTATTTAATTAATTTACGCCGATATGAAGAATATTGCGATCAAAGAGAACCATCTGTACAATAAGGCGTACAAAAAAGGTAAGCGAAGCGTCGGTAAGTATACCGCGCTTTACGTCCTGCGGGACTATCGTGCACAGAAGATAATGCACGCAAATCCCGAGAAGAAGTATGTCAACCGTCTCGGCATAGCCGTCTCGAAAAGGACAGGCAACGCCGTGTGCCGAAACCGCGCAAAGCGCATCATAAGGGCGGCATACAGGAGCATCGAGCCACAGCTTCGGACGGGCTTCCTCGTCGTTATCGGGGCGCGGAACGCCATCGTCGGGGTCAAAAGCACGGACGTTGAGGCGGAGCTGCGCGGGGCGTTCGGCAATCTCGGTATGTACAGAGAAAACGGTGATCAACAATGAAGTATGTTTGCGCTTGGCTTATACGCTTTTATCGGAAATTTATCTCGCCGCTCAAACGGTATCCTACATGCAGGTTTACACCCTCATGTTCAGCCTATGCACTTGAGGCATTTATGGAACGGGGCTTTTTTGTGGGATTCGGACTTACGGTATGGAGAATACTCAGGTGCAATCCCTTTTGCGCCGGAGGCTATGATCCCGTACCGAAGAAGATCCCCAAATATCAAAGGACAGACGGCGGCGCGGATTTGACTCAACCGCTGTGCGGCAATGACGAAGACAAATAAGTAAGAGAGGATATCCGGCACGTCCGATACGACGCCGGAAGAAAAATGCCCGATGCAATCTATCTGGGATATCATCAACATACCAATGGGCTTTGTTATCAGGCTCTGCAATAAGATAGTCGGAAATCAGTATATTTTCGCACTCTTTCTTTTTGCTATATTTATAGAGCTGATACTGCTTCCGTTCGGTATCAAACAGCAGAAAAACTCAATCAAACAGGCAAAACTGCGCCCCAAGGAAATGGCAATACGCAAGAAATACGAGGGACGCGACGATAACGATTCAAAACAGAGGGTCCAGCAGGAGATCCAGGCGCTGTATCAGAAGGAGGGCTACAACCCGCTCTCGGGCTGTCTGCCGACTCTTATTCAGCTCCCCATTATTATGGCACTCTACTACATCGTGCTCAACCCGCTCCGTTATATCTGCCAGCTCGGCACCGATACGATAAATCAGATAATCAACGTAGTCAACGGCTATCCGGAATACGCCGATGTTACCTTTACGACGAGCCGTACCATAGACCTTATGGGGGCAATGAAGAAGATCATCGGAGAGCACGGAACGTCTCCGTTCTCGAGCATCGAGGGCTTTACGGACAAGATCGGGAGCGCTTCCGACCTTCCCAACCTCGAGCTGTTCGGCGGTGCAATAAACCTCGCGGATACCCCGAGCTTCAAGACCTTCAACTGGCTCCTGCTCATTCCGATCCTGACCTTTGCGGCATATTTCTTCAGCATGAAGATGAACCGCAAGCTTATGTATCAGCCCACAATGGGGGCGGATGACAAGGCTATGGGATGTTCCAATAAGATAATGGATTATGCAATGCCTCTGATGAGCGTTTATATTTCCTTTATCGTACCCGCCGCGATCGGCGTTTACTGGATATTCAAGAGCCTTATCGGTGTTGTAAAGCAGGTCATACTGCACTATGCGATGCCGCTTCCGAAATTTACCGATGCGGAATATAAGGCGGCGGAAAAGGAATACAACAGCACAAGATCGGAGAAGGTCGTCAAAAACCACACAAGAAATCCCAATGTACGCTCACTGCACCATATAGACGACGAGGATTTTGCGGATACCGCAGCGGCGGCGCGAGCGCGCAAAGAGGCAGAGCAGAGTGCGGCTGCAACTGACAAGCCCACGGAGAACGGCGGGGAGACCGACGGGAAAAAGCAGGATCCGGCCTCCGGCAAATCAAACGGGCTTATCGGATCCGCTCCGATAAAGGACGACAGGGCACAGGATGAAAGACGTCCGTCAGGGAAAGAACGCCGCGGTAAAAAGAAAGTCGCCTCCGACGTGAGCGCTTCGGCGGATACCCTCTCCGATGACGGTGCAAAGAGCGGCGAAAATGAAAACGCCGGGAAAACAGAGTCCGGCAACAACGACAGCGACAGCGAAAAAAATTGAGTGTAGGTGGAACAAAAAGTGAAAAAGGAAGTTATAATGAGCGCCAAGACAGTTGAAGAGGCGGTAACTCTTGCTGTCAAAGAACTCGGTGCTCCGTGTGCGGAGGATATAAAATATACCGTTATTGATGAACCCAAAAAGGGACTGTTCGGTATCGGCGCGGTTCCCGCAAAGATATCCGCGTCTTATGTACTCGGAGGGGAATTTGACGCGCTTGAATTTGTAAAGAAGCTCGTCGAGAATATGAATATCGACGCCAAGGTCGAGATGAAGAACGGCGAGACGGAGGACAACAGGATAATCACCGTGGAGGGAGAGGGCGCCGCAGTGCTGATCGGACATCACGGCGAGACGCTTGACGCGCTTCAGTACCTTGCAAATCTTGCCGCAAACAAGAAGGTCGACGGCGAAAAGAACGGTTTTGTCAAAATTACCGTCGACGCGGAGGGTTACAGAGCAAAGCGAGAAGAGACTCTGCGCGCCCTTGCGAGAAAGATGGCGGCTCGTGTCCTCAAGTATAAGAAGAGCGTTATGCTCGAGCCGATGAACGCCTATGAGAGACGCATAATACACTCCGAGGTTCAGAAAATTGAGGGAGTGTCGACAAATTCCATAGGCTCCGAGAACAACAGGAAAGTCGTGATGTATCTCGACGGCAATAAAAAGGACGCAAACGAATAATTATCCGCGTATGATTTCCGACGGTTGCGGAGATCGGTTTGTAAAGGCGGGGAAAAGCTTCTTTCGGAGGCTTTTCCCCGCCTGTGATTTTAAGAGTCACGGGACGGTCAATTTCTGTTTGTCCTCTGAAAGGGTATAATGGAGCAGGAAAAAAACGCTGTTTTAACCGATGTATTCAAGATTATTTACCCAAAGTTCATATCTGCGTCTGCCTGCGGTGATATAATGTATAAAAATCGACGGGTTATATCTTTTGCTTTACAAGATAGATTTTCTTTATGAAAGGTGTGATTTTTATGTCGGCTTACAAAGAATACCAAACAAAGAAGGTTCATGATCTGCGGGAGATGCTTCATACAAGCGCGGCGGTATATCGCCATAAGCCCGCGTTTTATCAGAAGACAGACGGCGAATACAAGCCCATCGGATATACGAATTATTACCGCGATGTTGCCGCGCTCGGGGAGGATCTGCTCGATTCCGGATTCGAGGGTAAGAGGATCATGCTCCTCGGCGAGAACTGCTATAACTGGTGCCTTTCCTATATGACCGTTATTAACGGCCTCGGGGTGATCGTGCCCGTTGATAAGGAGCTGCCGCCCGAGGAGATCTCCAATATCGCCGTGATTTCGGAGGCTTCTGCAATAATATATTCCGACAAGTACGAATCCAAACTCGAAAAGCTGGAAGAGAGCGTGGAGAGAATTTCGTTCTCCTCTCTTGAGAGCCGCATCGAGCACGGAAGATCAATGATAGCCGAGGGAGACAGGAGCTATCTTGAGCTGTCCATTGACATTGACGCCATGTGCGCTCTGATATTCACCTCGGGGACCGTCGGCGTCTCCAAGGGAGTTATGCTTTCGCAGAGAAACATCTGTGCCAATATCTATAACCTCGGCAAGATGATAAAAGTCGAACCCGATACGGTGGCTTTGAGCGTTCTGCCGCTCCACCACGTTTACGAGTGCAACTGCGGATTCCTCTTCTCTGTCTACAAGGGCGGCACCTACGCATTTTCGGAGGGGATACGCTATGTTACCAAGAACATGAAGGAGATCCATCCTACCAAAATGCTCTGTGTGCCGATGCTCATTGAGACGATGTACAAGAAGATCTGGTCAAATATACGCAAGAAGGGTATAGAGGAAAAGGTCAGACGTGTGATCTCCGTCACGAACAGCATTGAACCCTATTCCCTGAGAATGGCGGCAAAGAAAAAAATGTTTGCCGAGATACATGAATCCCTCGGAGGCAGAATGAACCTGCTTGTCAGCGGCGGCGCACCGATCGATGCGGAGATAATCAGGGGAATGCAGGATTTCGGCTTCCGCGTGATCCAGGGCTACGGACTTACCGAGTGCGCACCGCTTGCGGCTGTAAACCACGACAAGCACTTCAATAACCGCTCTGCCGGATTGGCATTGCCGGGGGGCGAGCTTGAAATATGCGAGCCCGCAGAGGACGGCACCGGAGAGATAAAATACCGCGGCGACAACGTGATGCTCGGATATTACAATCAGCCCGAGCTTACAGCGCAGGTAAAGCGCAACGGATGGCTTTATACCGGGGACATCGGCTACATCGACAACGACGGATTCCTCGTCATAACCGGGCGCAAAAAGAACGTCATTGTTACCTCCAACGGTAAGAATGTTTTCCCGGAAGAGCTTGAATCGTATTTGAGCCGGTGCGACATGATCGCAGAATCCGTTGTCGTCGGAATCATGAACGAGAAAAAGAAGGATTACGATATCGTTGCCGTGATACGCCCCGATTATCAGCAGATCATCGAGCATTTCGGCAAGGAATACAGCCCGATTCAGGTGGAGGCGGCAATCAAAAAAGCCGTGGACGGGGTAAACGGCTTGGTGCAGTCTTACAAGAACATAGATATGTTCATAATACGCGATGAGGAACTGCCGAAAAATTCGTCGCGCAAGATAAAACGCACGGGAATTGTTGAGCTCATAATGGATGATTATCTTGCAAAGCTCAAACGCTGATGCGCGGAAGTAAAAGCAAAAATGTAAATAATTTGTTAACGTATTGAATTTTTGGCAATTCCGTCTTGCAAAAAGCAATATAATGATGGTATAATATATTTATCTTTCGAAAAGCGGGAACACTCAGGGAGACCGGAATGTCTCCCTGTCGCGCCCGACACGGATTGACTGACAGTCCGTCTGTCGGCGACGCACCGCTTTTATGCGTTTTACAGGAGGTATACCGATGGACAACAGTGAAAACAGATCAGTGACGGAAACGGGAATGTCGTCGGGCATAATGGAGAAGAAGTATATTGACGAGGCGGCACAGGCATACAGGATCCCTGCGTCTGCTTTTTCCGGATACAGAGTCAAAAGAGGACTGCGCGAGGCAGACGGCACGGGCGTTACGGCTGGGGTTACCACTATCGGCAACGCTCACGGATATGTGCTTGACGAGGGAGAGAAGGTTGCGATCGACGGCAAGCTCTATTACCGCGGATATGATATGGCACAGCTTGTCGACGCGTATGCCGAGGAGAACAGGTATGGCTTTGAGGAATGTATCTACCTTTTGCTGTTCGGCAAGCTTCCGGACAGTGAGGAGCTTGCAAACTTCACGGCGCTTCTCGCAAGCAAGCGGCATCTGCCGCCCCGGTTTACCGAAGACATAATAATGAAGGCTCCCGGCAAGTCGATAATGAACAAGCTCGCGATGAGCGTTCTGGCGCTCTACGCATACGACGAAAATCCCGACGACACGAGCCTTGAGAACATGATACGCCAGAGTATCGAGATAATAGCAAAGCTTCCGGTCATCGCGGGGCACGCGTATGCCGTTTACCGCAGTACGTATTTCGGAAGAAGCCTTAATTTGCACACTCCGCATGACGATCTGAGCACTGCCCAGAATTTTCTGCGCGTACTGCGCTCGAGCAAGACGTATACCGAGGAGGAAGCAAGACTGCTGGACACCTGCATGGTAATTCACGCGGAGCACGGCGGCGGAAACAATTCCACATTTGCCTGCCGCGTCCTCTCATCCTCGGGTACGGACACATATTCGGCAATCAGCGCTGCCATCGGCTCGCTCAAGGGTCCCCTGCACGGAGGAGCGAATATCAAGGTCCAGAATATGTTCGACTGCATAAAGGCAAATATCCGCGACGTAGACGACGACGAGGAGATAGGCGCGTTCATTTCAAAGATCCTGCGCGGGGAAGCCTGCGACGGAAGCGGTCTCGTTTACGGAATGGGACATGCGGTGTATACCAAATCCGACCCAAGAGCCGTCATGCTCAAGAAGTATGCGCATGACCTCGCCTTTGAGAAGGGATACGGAGACGATTTCAAGCTGCTCGAGGCTATTGAGCGTGTGACGCCGCCCCTCTTTAACGCCTACAAGGGAACGAATAAATATATGTGCGCCAATGTGGATCTTTACTCGGGGCTTGTATACAGAATGCTGAAGATCCCCGAGGAGATGTACACCCCGCTCTTTGCCATCGCGCGTGTTGCGGGCTGGTGCGCCCACAGGATCGAGGAATTCGAGACGGCAAAGCGTATAATAAGACCGGCTTATAAGTGTATTTCGGGTGTGCGTGATTACGTGCCGCTCGACAGGAGATGACGCGGAAGAAACCGATTACCGTAGATGAAATTTGTACAGATTATTTTTTTCTGTTATGGATTTAATTTCATATTTTTTACAAAAATCTCCAAATTGTATTGACACGGTGAACAGATAATTGTATAATCAAGTGCGTGGTAGTATTTGTATGCTTATTGCCGGGGCTTGCTCCTGCAATGATCCGGACATTCTTTCATCTGCGGATGAGAGGATGTCTGTTATCTACACCACAATAATTTGAAAGGATGAAAGTTATGAAGAGAAACTCAAAACGCGGTTTTACCATTGTTGAGCTTGTTATCGTGATCGCCGTTATCGCGGTTCTCGCGGCAGTGCTCATTCCGACGTTTATAAGCATTGTCAAGAAAGCGAATACCTCGTCGGATATTCAGCTTGTCAAGAACCTGAACATAATACTTGCGTCAGAGGCGGCGGCAGAGGGTAAGAACGCAACAATGACGGACGCGCTTAAAGACGCCGAAGAGAACGGATATTCCGTTGAAAAGCTGACACCTACGAACTCCGATAATGAGATCCTGTGGGACAGCCTGAACGACTGCTTCGTACTTAAGGAAAAGGACAAAACGGAACTTAATTACTGCGGTGCGTCAAAGGATGTTACCGAAGTAAACAACGTCAATCTGTTCAAGATTTACAGCACTGCAAGACCGCTTACGGTAAATGACGCGGGAGTTGCGACTTCCGAATACAGCATTTACCTCGGCGAGGGAGCGATTGCTGATACTGTCACCGCATTGCAGGTTTCAACCGGTATTGATGTCGGTAATACCGCGGGACTGACGGCAATCAGTTATGTTAATAGCGACGCGGCACAAAGTGTTATTATACGCACAGGTTCGTATGATACGGTTTTGACTGTTAATGCTCCTAATGATACTGTAAAGCATTATAGCCAGGCAAACAGTGTTGATGTTATTGCTGTTGCAAGTGCATCATATCACGAATTTGGAGATATTCAAGGTAATATCTCATTGGCAAGCGGTCGTGTTGTAGCCGAAAACGGTGCAAAGGCTTCCGCAATCGTTATTACCGCTACTGCAGATCAGATTAATGCCGGTTCAAATGCTGTTGTGATCAAGGCTGATAATACCGCTGCTCCTCAGATTCCGATCGTTGTTCCGGAGGATGTAAAAACAGCTATTGAAGATAAGATCGGTTCGGATGCAATTAAGGCAAGCGAAGGAAGTGTCGTTACCGATTCGACTGCTATTGAAAACATGAATAAATTTGCCGGCGGTCTTGGAACGGAAGCAAGCCCGTATCTGATTGCGACGGCAGAACAGTGGAAAAATCTTTGCGATTTGTGTGAAAACGATTCAGATTATAGTGAAACGACCGGAAAATTCTTTAAAGTAATAAACGATATAGATGTTTCCGGCTTTGAAACACTATATGAAGACAATCCCAATGCAACTGTTAATTATTTCGCCGGAAAAATTGATTTTACCGGCAGAAGTATCTCTGGATTTACAACGGCGAATTGTGAAGGCTGTGCTGTATTCGTTAATGTTGAAGGAGATGATGTAGTTTTTGAAAATGTGACAATGTACACAACCACTTTGAGTTATGACTCGGGAACTGTGGTTGCATTGGAATTAACGGATTGTGTGTATGGTAATGTAACTTTTAGAAATATAAATGTATATGGTTCGGCAACCGGCATCAATACAAACAATAACGGGTTAATTGCTTCTTTGGCAGGTTACTGTAGTGGATATGGCAGTACGTATAACTATTCTTTCGAAAACTGCAACATATATGCAAATGTTACTGGATCGAAGTATGTAGCAGCATTTCTTGGCGCAGGCGGATTTGGCAACAATGGAACTATTACCTTTAAAAACTGTAAAAACTACGGAATATTCATTTCCACGGGATCTTCAGCGTCCATGCTAATTTCAAATTGTTCTTACTTTAGTAGTAGGTGGGGAGGAAACACTAAGATCATTGTTGATTCGTGTCAAAACCTTGGTAGCATTATTGGAGCAAACGCACAGTATTCAACCCTTTTGATGAATCCTATTATTGGTGAAGTTTTTTATACGGATTGCGCTACATTAAATGGTGAGGCTCTTGGACGCCTTGGTTTGG
>JBJDZF010000397.1:0-2134 GCA_051867855.1 Eubacteriales bacterium | reverse complement strand
ATCCGCGCCGCCTCTTCGGAACAAATCGCCAGTGAGTAAACGACCTCGGTTCTGTCTGCCGTATTACACACAGCATACTCACGCACGAGCACTCCCTCGGAGCAAAGTCTGCGAAGCATACTCTCAGTGACGAATCCGAGCTTCTTCTTGAGGAAATCAAATCCGGCGCTCCCCTTTTTGGAAATAACGTCGCAAATAAGAAGCGTCTCACCGTCAAGCCCTTCGAAGCTTTTTTTCCCTCCGTCGGCGGCGAACCCATCGCCTATGCGGTAGGACACAACGGTTTTCGAGAGAGCCGAGGCGGGTACCATGGAGCGCACGGCATCTCCGACGGTACAGAGCGTATGCTCCTTCATAAAGAAGCAAAGCCCCAGCATCTCGGGTGAAAGCGACATGATATCGGGGCAGATGTCATCAACGGGCTTGCACTCCGTGTCATCTTTTTGTGCCTTCTCACGCACTTCGGCAACGAGCGCAATTTTCTTGCGGTTCGCGTTGCCGAACGGAACGGATACAAACCCTCCGACCTTAACCTTTCCCCGCAACTCGGATGGGATATAATAATCGAACATAACGTCGAGAAAATACGGATTGTCAAGCAGATACACTCCCGCATATTCCATTTCCGGTAATTCCCTCCGTCTTATTTTTTAATTATGCCTCCGCTTCGGCGTGCTCTTCCGGCGCCTCCGGTTGTGCCTGATGCTCGGAGGGATCCTCTCTGACAATTTTGTATTTATCTGACACCATCATTGTTAGTGCCAGCTTGACCGCCTTTTCGTCCCTGTATTCCTTGTTTATCTTCCCGAGAAGATTTTTGTCGATCTCCTTATTACCCGTAGCGGATTTTTCAATTGCTTCACGCTGTCTGACGTATTCATCGGTGATCATTCTCGCACATTTTGCGGTTGCGAGCGCCAGCTCGTATCTGTTGAATTCTCCGTGTGTAAGTTCGTCGATTGTAGGATATAACATAACTTGAGTCTCCTTTTGCTTTATAAATGCAAATGTAATGAATTTTTGATTCTGTTTATATATTTAACGATATGTCTTATATCGTTTGTCCCGCATTATTATTGTTGACCGTCGGAGCGTCCGGTATCACCGAGTCCGAAATAATCCTCCGCGGCTGTCGGATTGCGGCGCAGGGAACACTTCTCGGCTCTCACGATAGCTCTGACCGTATCCGCCGCGTCCGTATCCCGGAAGTCCTCGTTATAAACGACATAGTCGTAATTTGCGAGCTTTTTGATCTCCTCACGCGTCCTGCGCAGGCGCGCACAGATTTTTTCCTCCGTCTCGGTTCCCCTGCTTCGCAGTCTCTTTTCCTGAACCGTAAACGACGGCGGCAAAAGCATAATCAGCACGGCGTCGGGGTATTTTGATTTCACGTTCATCGCTCCCTCGACCTCAATCTCGAGAATGAGGTTCTTGCCGGAGTCGAGCACTGCCTCCGCCTCACGCAGAGGGGTTCCGTAGAAATTTCCGCAATACTCGGTATACTCGAGCATTTCTCCGTTTTCAATGCGGCGCGCGAATTCTTCTCTCGAGATAAAATAATAATTCACCCCGTCACGCTCACCCGCGCGCGGCGCGCGCGTGGTTGCCGAAACCGAATAAACGAAATCGTCCGTATTCAGAAGGTGCGAGTTCACAGTGCCTTTCCCGCTCCCCGCGGGTCCCGAAATAACTATCATCAATCCCTTTGCCATATACGATCATTACCTCTGTATATTGTCCTTGCGTTTTGACATCTTGCCGCTTTGCGTACTATCCCCGGATAATTCCGGAAATATTTCTCATTCGTCCGGGATATCCTCGTCGGTGCCGTCCTCATCCGAGCTGTTGTCAAGCCTGTTGGCGATCGTTTCGGACTGTATTGCCGAAAGTATGACATGCTCGCTGTCCGTTATTATTACCGAACGCGTCCTGCGACCGCATGAAACGTCAATGACTCTTCCCTCGTCCTTGGCATCCTGCATCAGCCTTTTGATCGGTGCGGAATCGGGACTTACTATGGCTATCACTCTTTCCGATGCCACCATGTTTCCGAATCCGATATTTATGAATTTCATTTTAATCTCCATTCCGCCGCAGGCGGCTCAAATTAATATTGAAATTGCTCGTATCTGCA
>JBJDZF010000396.1:0-2146 GCA_051867855.1 Eubacteriales bacterium | reverse complement strand
TCCGCCCAGATGACCGTGTCCTCAAAGGAAAGCGACGCGCCGTTTTCACATATTTTTTGATTGGGGCTTGACATCATTTGCTCTTTTATATACGTCCAAAGTCTCATTTACTTTCTTCTCCTGTTTAAAATAATTTATTTTTGTTTTCTTTTGCAGCTGCACCTATAGTATAAAAGTTAAAGGTGACAACTACTGTCGTGGTTAAAAAATATTTTTTTAATGGCGCTGGTAATTATATGAGCCGTAATGTGATTCGCACTCAGAACTGTGAACATCAAAAATCCACACACAATAAATTAAAAAACAAAGCAGTCGGATCTTGTATGAATAAATTATCTTGAGAAAAGACAAATAAATATATCATAATTGCTTACATTGGCATGGACGTAGTGTATAGTGTTGATAAGAATAGTCGAGAGGAGAGTTGACTAAACAGCCAACTCTCCGATTTCTTATCTTCCGACGATTTGCAGCGCAGTTATCAGGGATATCAGGGAACCAAAATATGCGAAAGAAAAATGTCCGACGGATGCATCGTTTGCTTTTGAGCTGATCGCTCCGTATGCAGGACTGCTCGTCATGCCACCCGCAATAACAAACCCGCCCTGCAATCGATGCCGTGATGATACTACCCGACACAAAAGTATTCCGCAGAAAATTGCGGTCAGGGTTATTATCGCCCCGTAGAGCACAGACTTTATATCAAAGCTTACCGAGCGTATTCCCGTAGCAAAGCCTGTTCCCGTAAAAAACAGTGCCAGCCCTGAATTTCTGAACGCATTCAGAATTTGTGGAGATATTTGTGTGACTGCTCTCTTTCGCCGGACGATTCCTCCGACGATCAATCCAACCAATAGCGTGCTTGCCGTATTTCCGACGGATATGCGCAAGATCGGTATATGTATGCTCCCGAGAATATTTCCAAGCAGCGCCGTAATACCGATCAGCATCAGCTCGGGATAAATCTTGCCTGTAACTACTGTATTCTGCGCTTGCCCGGAGCCGTTACCGCTTGTATTGCGGGAAAACAACTGCGCGAAAAATACGGCGAAGATGACTCCGGGCAGATAAGAACACCCATAACCCCAGACCGCCTCCTCGCTACCGGTTCCTATCAGCTCGCATACGCTTGAAAGTCCAGGCGTGCTTGTAAGCGCTCCGCAAAGGACACTGAGCAGTGTTGGATATTACATTTGGCAGACGGATCACCCCGTAATGTATGTAGCCGGATATCGGCGGCGATTGGTCGTGTCAAGATCCGAATACAGAATTTCGCCGTATTCTTTTTCATATTCGTACCATAAACTTCCGGGCTCAAATAAATCCCGGTGATTAAAGTCAAAATCCGAAGAAATGAGATATATAAACCATATCGGGTCTACAAATGCATTAACTGTTTTAATCATTCGGCATTGATTTGCCAATCGGTTTCTCACTCCACTTATTTGGGGTGTGGGGATCCGATGTTCTTCAAAAAGAGTTCCGCTTTCATAGTACCGATAATCATAGTCATAATCAGAAAAATGATGTCGATTCGTGAGTGGGTAATTTTTTATCCAAATAAAAAGACCTTTATAATATGCCGCAGGGGCATCGAAACGAATAATATATGAATAGTCGCCGGTTACGATCTTTTCCGTTTTCGTGGGGATCTGAGCATAAAATTTCGGAAATACTTTAACAAATTCTCCTTGATTTTCAATCGAATATGCCCATTGTATTATACGGTATCCCCTATGAGTGTGAAATGCGTAAACGTCGCCAAGCTTTGGACTCCTCATGTCTTCGCCATTACCTCACAATAATTATTTTGTCAAGGTCAACAACAAAGCAGAGAAAAAACAATGCAGGACACTACACTGTCAACCTTTTTACGATTTTTTGTGCTGTCGGAGTGTTGTAAATATGTTTTTAGATTTTTCGGCGGAGTAAGGATACGGGAATCAAAAGGATCTCGGAATACACGCTCCGCATTTTCAGCCCAACATATGGGGTCTGTCGGACTGAAGATGCATTGCATGTTGGGGAAGGAACTTTTTGTGATAACTCAGTTATTCACAAACTTTGGTAAAACTGGATTCGATGGTTTCACTGACGCCGTTTTTATACACAACGAATGTGTATTCTGCTTTGTACTCGTATCCGA
>JBJDZF010000395.1:0-2150 GCA_051867855.1 Eubacteriales bacterium | reverse complement strand
GGAATCGAACCCATGTTTTCGCCGTGAGAGGGCGATGTCTTAGCCGCTTGACCAAGGGGCCTTGATTGCCGACTTTGACATTATAACATACTTTATGCCCGATTGCAATACTTTTTCGGAATTTTTTTCGCTTTTACGCATTTTTTTTGCTGACGGTAATTTTATTATTGCATAAAAGACACTGACATTATATAATATTAGTGTCGGTTATTTTTATTCAGGATAGGTGGACCTTATGAAAAATTGCGCTATACTCGACAAAATAAAAGGCAGCGATTGTGCCGTGCTCGGACTCGGTATTTCCAATATGCCGCTGATAGATTTTCTGCTCGCGCACGGCGCGAGGGTTACGGCTTATGACAGAAAAACACGTGAGGAGCTGGGGGAGAGAGCGGATAAGCTTGAGGGACTCGGCGTCAGGCTCGTGCTTGGGGAGGGATATCTTGACGACGTGAGAGAGAATATCATCTTCCGCTCGCCCGGAATACGCCCGGATGCGGGCTCTCTGCCGCGCGCCGTGGCACGCGGAGCCGTGATCACTTCGGAAATGGAATTGTTCCTGACGCTTACAGATGCCGCTGTCTTTGCCGTGACCGGAAGCGACGGCAAAACAACGACGACGACGCTTACATATCTGATGCTTTCCGCGCAGAAAAAGAGAGAGGGAAAGGGAAGCGTATATGTCGGCGGAAATATAGGCGCGCCGCTTTTGCCGCACGTCGAAAGTATGAGTGCCGATGATTGCGCCGTGCTTGAGCTTTCCAGTTTCCAGCTGACCGGTATCGGCGTTTATCCGGATTATGCCGCTGTGACAAACATCTCGCCAAATCACCTGAACTGGCACACGGATATGGAGGAATATATTTCCGCAAAAAAGAATATCTGCGGGAAAAATACGGCACTTATCGTCCTCAATGCCGATAACAATATAACATCAAACCTCGATTTCGGCGATGAGCGCCTTACAGCGTATTTCTCGTCCCGCAGATCGTCGTACGGTGAAACAGTACCGCCGGGTAAGAGAAATGCTTTGGCTGTTTTCGAGCGCGACGGGGTTATAACAGTCAGTGACGGTGAACGTGAGGACGCGGTACTTCGTACCTCCGAGATAAAAATTCCCGGAAGACATAACGTGGAGAATTACATGACCGCGATAGCGCTGACATACGGGCGCGTCGACAGTGATATTTACACGGAGATCGCACGCAGCTTCGGCGGAGTGGAGCACAGGCTCGAATACATCGGGAGGTACGGCGGCGCGGATTATTACAACAGCTCGATCGATTCAAGTCCGACGCGGACTGCGGCGGCTCTCTCCGCGCTACCGAAGAAGCCGATAGTCATCTGCGGCGGTTGCGATAAGCATATACCGTTCGAGCCGCTTGCACTCTCTCTTTGCCGTATGGCGAAGGCGGTTGTTCTCAACGGGGCTACCGCAGACAAGATAGAGCGCGCCGTGCTTGAATGCCCCGAGTATGCCTCATCCTCGCTTACCGTAATCAAGACTGCGGATCTGCGCAGTGCAACCGAAGCGGCAAGGAAAACCGCGAAGAGAGGGGACATAGTCCTGTTGTCTCCTGCGTGTGCCAGCTTTGATCAGTTCCCGAACTTCGAGGAACGCGGAAAATTCTTCAAAAGTCTCGTCCGCGGCTTCGCAAGTGATGAAAATTAACAAATACTTTATGCAATCATAAAGAAAATATGATACAATTATTCTGTAAATTACCCTGCGGCAGGCGTATTGTACTGCCCGCCGGACACCATAAATATTCGGAAGGTTTGGTAAATCAAAGGAATGAAAAGATTTGTTGCGGCAATGCTTGTGCTGCTGATGTGTATCTTCGCCTCCTCCTGCTCGCGCGACGAAGCGCCCGAGGGAATGCAGCTTGCTTCATGCGAGGGCGAGCCGTTTAAGCTGTATGTGCCGGTGGACTGGACCCCGAACACCGCAAGCGGTATTTCGGGAGCTTACTATACCGTTGACGAAAAGGTGATAATCACCGCAAGATACTATACTCCCGCGGACAGTGAAATGACACTTGACGGTTATATTGAGTACTGCGCGGATTCCTACGCCGCGTCGTGTGATGGCTTTTCGATAACGGGAAGATATTCCGACGTCCTCGCGGGAGAAGACGCGCGGAGGCTCG